>NZ_CP025118.1:305416-610833 GCF_002831665.1 Lacinutrix sp. Bg11-31 | reverse complement strand
TAAACAGTATGGAATTACCAGTAAGTGCTTTTAAAAGTTATTCGGCTTACGCAGGTGTTCAAGATGCTTTAGTACAATGGTGGTATGGGCACAATGCAGTAGCATTTTTCCTTACTACTCCATTTTTAGGGTTAATGTATTATTTTGTTCCTAAAGCAGCAAACAGACCAGTTTACTCTTATAGATTATCTATCGTTCACTTTTGGTCTTTAATCTTTATTTACATTTGGGCAGGACCACACCACTTATTATATTCTGCACTTCCAGATTGGGCACAGAATTTAGGTGTTGCATTTTCTATTATGTTATTAGCTCCTTCTTGGGGAGGAATGATTAATGGTTTACTAACCTTACGTGGTGCTTGGGATAAAGTACGTACAGATCCAGTTCTTAAATTTATGGTTGTAGCCATTACAGGTTATGGTATGGCAACTTTTGAAGGCCCTATGCTTTCATTAAAAAACGTTAATGCCGTTGCGCATTTTACAGATTGGATTATTGCTCACGTTCACGTTGGTGCATTAGCTTGGAATGGTTTCTTAACCTTTGGTATGATTTATTGGATGGTACCAAGATTATTTAAAACAAAACTTTGGTCTATAGCATTAGCAAACGCTCACTTTTGGATAGGTACTTTAGGTATTATATTATATGCACTACCATTATACGTTGCAGGATTTGTACAATGGTCTATGTGGCAACAATTTAATCCAGATGGTACATTAACTTATGGTAACTTCTTAGAAACCGTAACTCAAATTATGCCAATGTATTGGATGCGTGCTATTGGAGGAACCTTATTTATTACTGGTGCTTTAATTGGTGTGTTTAATGTTATTATGACAGCGCGTTCTGGTAGTAAAGTAACAGATGAACTAGCAGAATCTGCACCACTACAAAAAGTAACTAAAAAACGTACTAACAAAGAAGGATACCACACTTGGTTAGAAAGAAGACCAATAAAACTTACAATCTTCGCTACAATTGCAATATTAATTGGTGGAGCAGTACAAATTGTACCATCTCTAATGGTAGATGACTACATACCAATAATATCTAGTGTTAAACCATATACTCCTTTAGAATTAGAAGGTAGAGATATCTACATAAGAGAAGGTTGTGTTGGTTGTCACTCTCAAATGGTACGACCATTTAGACACGAAGTAGAACGTTATGGAGAATACTCTAAAGCTGGAGAATATGTTTACGATCACCCATTTCTTTGGGGAAGTAAACGTACAGGTCCAGATTTACATCGAATAGGTGGTAAATATAGTGATAACTGGCATTTAAGTCATTTTTACGATCCGCAAAGTGTCTCTGAAGGTTCTATTATGCCATCTTACAAATGGTTTATAAAAAATGAACTCGATAAAAGTTTAACCGAAACAAAAATGGAAGCTATGGTAACTCTTGGTGTTCCATATACAGAAGAAGAGATTGGAACAGCTCAAGAATGGATGGACGATCAAGGTACTCAAATTGAAAAAAACCTTTACAACGATCCAGACTTTGCTAAAACGTATGAAGCAGATAAAAAATACGCGAAAGAAAATGGTGAAGACTTTATAGAAATGCGTAATCGTGAAGTAGTTGCAGTAATAGCTTACTTACAGCGCTTAGGGACAGATATAAAAATTAAAAACGCAGACGATTCTGTGGGTAACCAAAACTAGAAGCCATGTTAAAATTTATAAAAGGAAATTTAGAACAAATAGAAGGCGTAGAAATATATCCAATTATATCTCTTTTAATATTCTTCTTCTTTTTTGCAGGTTTATTTTTTTGGGTTTTTACTGCAAAAAAAGCACATATAACAAAGGTTAGCAATATACCTTTAGAAGACAATACTATTAATACCAATAACGAGTAATTATGAGAAGTACAGCATCATTATTAAGACTCTTATTCTTTTTTATACTAGCTATAATATTAATGGAATGGGTTTACACAGGAGACGAATGGGCAATGTTTAGCCAACCCATATTTTGGGCAATTATAGGTACAGCAATGTTTTTTGCTATGGCTTTTGAAATTTGTGTAGAAGCCTTAAGATATGTTTTGTTTAAAACATTAAACCAAGAGCAACAAGCAAGTTATTTAGCTAAAGAAGCATTAAGAAAAGAGAACCAATTTAAATGGATACAAGAAGTCTACACAAAATCTTTAGGTTCTAAAGCTATTGAACAAGAACACGAAATTATCTTAGACCATGATTACGATGGTATTAAAGAATTAGATAACGATTTACCACCTTGGTGGAAATACTTATTCTACTTCACTATTATTTTTGCTGTTGTGTATTGGGTTCGTTTTGAAGTTGTAGGCGATTACAACCAAGATCAAGAATATGAAATGAATGTAGCCCAAGCTAAAATTGATATTGCAGAATGGAAAAAAACAGCTAAAGATTTAGTAGATGTTAATTCTGTAGTATTACTTACAGAAGCGTCAGACTTAAAAGCTGGACAAAATATTTTTGGTACAAATTGTATCGCTTGTCATAAAGCAGATGGAGGTGGTGGAATTGGACCAAACCTTACAGATAAACACTGGATTTTAGGTGGTGGCATTAAAGATGTATTTAAAACTATTTCTGAAGGTGGACGTGCTGGAAAAGGAATGATTTCTTGGAAATCGGACTTAAAACCAGCAGAAATGGCGCAAGTAGCAAGTTATGTATTGTCTTTTCAAGGTACAACACCTGCAGAGCCTAAAGCTCCTGAAGGCGATATTTGGAACGATCCAAATGCTCCTGCAGAAACTATAGAAACTATAACTACAGATTCTACTTCGGTAAATACTATTGAAATTAAATAAATGTTCGCTTTCGCGGAAGCAAACAAACAAAACAAGTAATGGCAGAACAAGGTCAAGATAATTTTAGAGACACAATAGGTACGCTTAACAAAGAAGGTAAGCGTGCTTGGGTGTTTCCAAAGAAGCCAGACGGAAAATGGTACGAGTATCGCAAATACGTTAGCTATGCATTACTTATTTTCTTGGTCTCTGCTCCTTTTATAAAAATTAATGGGAATCAGTTTTTGATGTTCAATGTATTAGAGCGTCGTTTTAATATTTTCGGATTTCCCTTTTGGCCACAAGATTTTCATTTGTTTGTAATAATGATGATTATTGGTGTGGTGTTCGTTATTCTATTTACTGTTGCATTTGGACGTATTTTTTGTGGGTGGATTTGTCCGCAAACTATTTTCCTTGAAATGGTTTTTAGACGCATAGAATATTGGATAGATGGCGATAGAGGAAAGCAAATTCGTTTAGATAAAATGCCTTGGAATGCCGAGAAAATAAAAAAGAGAGTACTTAAATGGATTATCTTTTTTATAATTTCTTTTTTAATTGCAAATGTATTTTTAGCTTACCTTATTGGTAGCGATCAACTTATGCGTTATATGACAGAAGGGCCTTCTAAACATGTAAGTACTTTAATTTCTCTACTTATTTTTACCAGCGTTTTCTACTTTATATTCGCTTGGTTTAGAGAGCAAGTATGCATTATCGCTTGTCCTTACGGACGATTACAAGGTGTGCTTTTAGATAATAAATCTATTATTGTTGCCTACGACCATAAGCGTGGAGAAAAAGAAGCAGGTCGTGCTAAATTTAAGAAAAATGAAGACAGACCAACTACAGGAAAAGGAGATTGCATAGATTGTTTTCAATGTGTACATGTTTGCCCAACTGGAATTGATATAAGAAATGGAACGCAATTAGAATGTGTTAATTGTACTGCTTGTATTGATGCTTGCGACCACATGATGGAGAGCGTAAACTTACAAAAAGGGCTTATTAGATATACAAGTGAAGATGAAATTGAGAAAGAAGAAAAGTTCAAGTTCACACCACGTTTAAAAGGTTATACTGCTGTTTTAGGAATTTTAATAGCTGTACTTATTGGAATGTTATTTTTACGTAATGATGTTGAAGCAACTATTCTTAGGCTGCCTGGACAATTATACGAACACAAAGCTGATAATATTATTAGTAATGTTTACACGTTTAAATTGATAAATAAAACGGTTGATGATATTGAGAATATATCTTTTAAACTATTATCGCATAAAGGAACTGTTAAATTAGTGTCTCACGAAGGTTTTAAAGTAGATGGCCAAGGGCTTGCAGAAGGCACTCTATTTGTTGAAGTAAATGCAAGCGCATTAAAAGAAGATAAAGTTAGAGTAGAAATTGGTATTTATAGTGGAGAGCAATTAATTGAAACCACAACAACTGCTTTTTTAGGACCAAGAAGTTATAAGTAAGCAAAAACAAAGTTGAGCCTCTTAAAACAGTAAAAATGCCCGCGTGAAGGATGGCAGTGGAAATCCCACAGCGAGGCACGAGCGAGGAATTGAAACGTACAGCCTGACCCTTGTGGTCACGCCAAAACATTATAAAACAAAAGAGTTATGAAATGGAATTGGGGAAAAAGTATAGTTGTTGTTATGGCTGCATTTATGTGCTTTATATTATATTTTGTATACCTAATGACTACTACAGAATCTTTTAGTCATGATTTAGTTACCGAAGATTATTATGCTAAGGAAATGCTCTATCAAAATGAGATTGATGCCGAAACAAACACAAATAATTTAAAAGAAAAATTTGTAAGTAAAAGAACAGATAATGGTTGGCTATTGGTGTTTCCAAAGGAGCTTGAACTATCAAAAATTAAAGGAAAAGTGTTCCTATATAGACCGTCTAACGAAACTTTAGATTTTAACCTTGAGTTAAATCTAACTTCTTCACATTTGCTCATACCTGACAATAAGATGTTAGACGGTCGTTGGAACATTACTATAGATTTTATGTACGAAGGCACACCATATTTATATAAAGAACAGATAACGTATTAATGTTAATTTCGGCAATTATATTTGGTTTATTAGGAAGTTTCCACTGTGTTGGCATGTGTGGCCCTATTGCCTTTTTATTGCCTTTAGATCGTGAAAACAAAACCAAACGCATTCTACAATTATTAAGCTATCATGCTGGGCGTATTTTAACGTATAGCGTTTTAGGTCTTATTTTTGGTGCTGTTGGTAAAAGCTTAAATCTATTTGGTTTACAGCAACAACTCTCTATTGGTATTGGTGTTTTAATGATTGTTACTATATTAATACCTACCAAATTATTTAACAGCTATAACTTCTCTAAACCTATTTACAGACTTGTTGGTAAAGTGAAAAGTAAAATGGGAGCTAATTTAAAGAAAAAGAAACCCAGTACTTTTTTTACTATTGGTTATCTTAATGGTTTATTGCCTTGCGGACTTGTTTACATGGCTATTTTTGGTGCTTTAGCAACTGGAAGTTATTGGGAAGGCAGTTTGTACATGGCCTTATTTGGTTTAGGAACTGTACCACTTATGACGACTGCTATTTACCTTGGTAATTTTCTTACTAAAACAGTAAAACAACGTGTTTTAAAACTAATTCCGGCCTTTGTGGTAGTTGTTGGTTTGCTATTTATTATTCGCGGTTTGGGCTTAGGGATTCCTTATTTATCGCCTTCTAACATGGTTACTGTAGAGCAGGTAGATTCTCAATATAATTGTCATTAAAAAATTAATAATTTAAAAATATAACACTAATGGAAAGTTTAATAATACTTGTAGTTAATTGGACAATGGGAGCTGTTTTTATTGGCTTTTTTCTTTTTGTCTGCCTTGTATTATCTCTTATTGTCTATAATATGGCGAGAAGCGGTAAAAAGAAAAGCGATACTTCTAACGATGAAACTTCTACTGAGTTATAGCAAATTTTAAAATTTACCTAAATAGCTACAGTATATTTATCGCTAAAACATTTGAAACAAAAAAAAAGGAAAGCTTTATAGGCTTTCCTTTTTTTGTTTCACTCTTCTACAACTATTTAAATAGTCATAGAAAATACTTGTGTTTCTGGTTTGTTACGTTGCAAACGTCTATCGAATGGTAAGCAAACGTTTCTAACAAACGGACGTCCTTTTTCTGTAACACGTATTTTTTTAGAATCTATTTCTATTAAACCATCGTTTTCTAGTTCTTTTAATTTAATAAGTACACCTGGAAGCTCATTAAACTTTAATGCTTCGGTTTCCCAAGAGGTTTCGAACTTACACATTAAGTTAAGTATGTGTTTGCGTATTATTAAATCTTCATCATTTAAAATATGTCCTCTAAAAACAGGAATTATACCTTGGCTAACAAGCGCTTTGTAACTTTCGATGCCTTTATCGTTTTGTGCAAAACCATACCAACTATCGCTAATTGCAGATGCGCCTAAACCAATCATTACTTTAGTATTAGTTACAGTATAGCCCATAAAATTACGATGTAGTTTTTGGTTTTCGTGCGCTTTGTAAAGAGAATCTGTTGGTAAAGAAAAGTGATCCATACCTATTTCAAAATAACCAGCTTCAAGCAACATTTCTTTACCTTTTTCGTATTGTAAACGTTTTTGAGTTGCAGTAGGCAAATCTTGATCGTTATAACCACGTTGTCCGTTTCCTTTAATCCAAGGCACATGTGCATAACTGTAAAATGCAATACGCTCTGGTTTTAAAGTAATTGTTTTATTAATAGTATTCTCAACATCTTCTACTGTTTGAAACGGTAAACCAAAAATAATATCATGTCCAATAGATGTAAAACCTTGTGCTCTTGAGGCATCTGTTACATGCTTTACGTTCTCGAAAGGCTGAATTCTATTTATTGCTTTTTGTACTTTTAAATTATAATCTTGAACACCATAACTTACACGCTTAAAATTATAGTCGGCAAACATTTTTAAATGTTCTTCTGTTGTGTTATTTGGGTGACCTTCGAAACTTAACTCGCAATCCGTACTAAACTTCCCAATAGCGTTTATGGAGTTTAGTAGTGTTTTAATATTTTCTGGTTTAAAAAAAGTTGGTGTTCCTCCTCCAATATGTAACTCTTTAATATTTGGCGTATTCCCAAGAAACTCTTTGTAAAGTTTAAATTCTTGAATTAAAGACTCGATATATGGCACTTCAACTTCATGGTTTTTTGTTATGCGTTTATGGCAACCACAAAACGTACACATACTCTCGCAAAATGGAAGATGAATGTATAAGCTTACACCATCTGTAGCATTACTCTCGTCAAAGCTTTTTTTAAGCGATGCTTTCCATAATTTTAAGGAAAACAAATCATTATCCCAATATGGAACTGTTGGATAACTAGTATATCTTGGTCCTGCGACGTTGTATTTTGCTATTAGAGAATTATTCATTTTTATAAACTATTTTAAAGCAAATTTAGATGGAAATGAATGGTTAAAAGATGATAAATATCACCCGATAAAAAATCTGATGTTAAAATGATAAAAATTAGCAACTTCTAATATATTTTATTTCAAAATTTAAAACTGTTATCTTTACAGGGCTAAAAAAAGAAAAAATGTCTGACGCAAAAAAACCAGATAACGTTGTATTTAATAAAGAAAAACAGCAATACGATGCTGCTTTAAAACCTTATGGAACTAATGTTGGAGCTCCTGCTATTAAAGTAACAGAAAATATTACTTGGAAAAACAAAAACGTTAACAAAGCCAACAAACAACTTAAAGCTAAATATTTGGAGCTTAAAGCTGAGTACGATAAAATGATTGAAGAACTGGAATACAACAACTTGGTATATAATGCTAAGTTTAGTTTTCAGCCAGATCTTGGAGAGGTTTATCATTTATACAAAGACAAAAAAGGACAACCGTTTTTATCTATTATCGCGCCTAACGAATGTAATTTCGATTTTGTGGGTAGCTTCTATTTAACATCAGAACACATGTGGAAGAAAGTAGATGAAACAACATCGAACAAACTACAATAACAACTACTAATTTTCAGCTTAAAAATAACGCATTGCAATACACTATAATAGACGTTGAAACCTCAGGAAGAACTAACAGAATTACCGAAATTTCGGTATTTAAATACGATGGCAATGTTATTGTAGACGAATTCACCTCTTTAGTTAACCCAAACTGTTACATACCAGACCATATTACTGCATTAACAGGAATAGATAATAATACTGTAAAAGATGCTCCAGAATTTCACGAAGTTGCACAACAGGTTTTAGATATTACTGAAGGTACTACTTTTGTAGCTCACAATGTAAATTTCGATTATAACGTAATTAGAAACGAGTTTAAATCTTTAAACATAGATTTTACAAGAAAAAAACTCTGCACCATTCGCTTAAGTAGAAAGTTATTACCTGGACATAAAAGCTACAGCTTAGGCAAACTGTGCAAAGATTTAGATATAAATATAAACGGAAGACATAGAGCACGAGGAGATGCGGAAGCGACCGTAATTTTGTTTCAGATATTACAAAGACAAGATAATGCAGAGACTGTTTTTTCTGAATTCTTAAATAAAAAAAGTAAAGAAGCAACCCTACCTCCTAACCTACCTAAAGAAGTTTTTAATGCCTTACCAAATGCTACAGGTATTTATAAATTAAAAAATAAGAAAGGCGAAATTATTTATGTTGGTAAATCTAAAGACATAAAAAAGAGAGTACTCAGTCATTTCCATAGTAAAACCAAAAAGGCTTTAGATATGGTTCGTGAAACTGCAGATATCGATTTTGAGTTGTCTGGCAGTGAACTTATTGCTTTATTAATGGAAGATGCAGCTATAAAACATCACTTTCCGCAATATAATAAAGTAGCGAAACGTGCACCAAAAGGTTTTTCGCTCTTTAGTTACCAAGATAGAAACGATATCATGCATATTGCTATTAATAATAGTAAAGCAACACCAAACCCAATAATTACCTTTTATAGCTTACGAGATGCACGCTTGTTTTTAGAGCGTATTTGCGAGCAATTTAGCTTGTGTCCAAAATTTTGCCACTTACAAGAAGGTGTTAATGAGTGTTCTCATTACGTTTTAAAAACCTGTAAAGGTGTTTGTACAGCAAAAGAAGATGTAAAAGGTTATAACGAGCGTGTTACTAATGCCATTTGCCAAATTATAAACGACAGTCAAGATGTTGTTTTAAAAGAAAAAGGCAGACACGATTACGAAGAAGCATTTGTTATTGTTAAAAATGGAGCTTATTTAGGATATGGTTTTATAGATAGAGATGAACAAATTACACACGAAGACGAACTACAACATTTTTTAATAAAACAAAAAGACAATAGCGATGTGCAAAGTATTTTGCGAGCTGTACTTCTAAATAAATAAAAATGACTTTAGAAATCGCTCGTGTAATTATAGATTTTGGTTTAGTTGTTTTAATTTTAATGGTACAACTTTTAATTTATCCATCATTTAAATACTTCACAGAAAACAATCTTTATTTATGGCACAAACGCTATACAAAGCTAATGGCTATAATTGTATTGCCACTAATGGTAACTCAATTAATACTAGCTCTTTTAGTCTTAATTAAAACAGGAGGCATTATTTTAATTATTTATTTTGTTTTAGTGTGCTTAACATGGATAGCAACTATACTCATTTTTGTTCCATTACACAATAGAATTTCTAATAGAAAAATAACAAATAACACCATAAGTGATTTAATTATTCTTAATTGGTTGCGTGTAGCAATTTGGACTATAATTTTTATTATTTCACTTTTTAATCATAAATAAAAGCTAAACACAATAATTTAGGTACAGTTAGTGTTATGATTATTTATATTAGAAACTTAAATATTATTTATGAAACATTATTTTTTATTCTTAGCACTTAGTTTGTCTTTATTTACAAGCGCTCAAAACAATGCCTTTTTAGGTGGAGAAAACCTAACCTTTACTGCTGGGTACAACATGTCTGGCTTAATGACGGATTTTGCAGAAGTAACTATGGCAACCAGTAATGTAAACACCAAAAGTGGTACATTATTACGTTTAAAGTGTAAAGCAACAACCTATACTAAATGGGATAACTTCTTTAAAATTAGAGACCTTTACGAAAGTTATGTAAACCCAAGAACATTAACACCTTATTTATATAAGCGAGATATTAATGAAGGTGGACATTATACATTTGTTAAGTACAACTTTAACCACAAATCAAGATCTGTAAAAAGTTTAATTAGAAAAAAAAGTAAAAACTTCACATCTGGTTTTTGGGATAGAAAAACAAACGTTAAAATTAATGGAAATACTAAAGATATAGTAACAACTATTTACCATTTAAGAACTTTAGACATAAAAAAAGCCAGCATTGGAGACAGTGATACATTTACTGTTTTGTTCGATAATGAGCAAACTAAATTTAGATTTACTTACGTTGCAAAAGAAACTATTAATACAGCAATAGGTAAAAAAGAATGTTATAAATTACGTATTAACCTAGACAATAACGATGCTTTAAAAGGAAACAGCAACTTTTTATGGTTAACAGCAGACGAAAATAAAGTTCCAGTATATGCAAAGTTTAAAGTTGCTATAGGTAGTGGAGAATTAAAAATTAAAAGTGCAACTGGTTTAAAAAATTAAAACAATTATGAGATTATTATTTATTATTTTAGGGCTAATAAGCGCAGTTTTTGCAGTTATTTTAGCAGTTTTACCATTATCTAATTTTGCTTTTTTTCCAGCAATAGCAGCATTAATATTTGGAGTATTAGCATTTATTAAAACGCGTGGTACAAATAAACCAAAACATACAATTCAGCTTATATTATTATTAACCATCATTTCTTTAGTATTAGCGACTTACAAATCTATTAATGCAACTACAGAAGTGGGTGATACAGAACAACTAGAACAACGTGCTCAAGACTCTGAGGAAGATGCTATTGAGGAGTTAAATGATCTTGATATTTCTGAATAATTTTAAATACTTGTAAGAATTTATATATATATTTGGCCCTCAAATAGATATTAAATGAAATCTTTACTTATAGTTTCTGTGTTTGCAATCGTTGGTTCATGCGCAGAAACTAAATATAGCACTAAAATTGAAAATTTAGAAAATAGTGTTAAAATACAAGACAGTGAACTTATTCTAGAATATTCAAATTCTATAACTGCTACCGATTTAAAAAGTAGATTAGCCATATTTGCTTCAGAAGAATTTCAAGGTCGTGGCACTGGAGAAGAAGGACAAAAAAAAGCAGCAGATTATCTAAGAACCTTTTATAAGACCAAAGGTATTGCTCCTGCTATTAACGATTCTACTTACTATCAAACCATTCCTGCAGACTTTTTACCAAAAGATATTGGTGCTTCAGAAAACGTTTTAGCCTATATTAAAGGAAGCGAAAAACCCGAAGAAGTATTAATCATTTCTGGACATTTAGATCATTTAGGTATCGAAGATGATGCTATTCATTTTGGAGCAGACGATAATGGATCTGGTTCCATGGCAATTACTGAAATTGCTGAAGCCTTTAAACTTGCAGAACAACAAGGCCATTCGCCTAAAAGAAGCGTTTTATTTTTACATCTTACAGCCGAAGAAATAGGATTACAAGGTTCTAAATTTTATGTAGAAAATCCAATTTTCGAATTAAACAAAACCATTGCAAACCTAAATATAGATATGATTGGTCGTGTGGATAACAGGCACGAAAACAACCCAAATTACATCTATATTATTGGTGCAGATAGAATTAGTAAAGAGTTACAATATACTTCAACAAAAGCAAATGAAACCTTTACCAATCTAGAGCTAGATTATAAATACAACGCAGAAAACGATAGAAATCGTTACTACTATAGAAGTGACCATTACAACTTTGCAAAGCAAAATATACCTGTAATTTTTTACTTTAATGGAGAGCATCCAGATTACCACAAGCCTACAGACACTCCAGACAAAATAGACTACCCATTATTAGCCAAACGCACAAAATTAATCTTTGCAACGGCTTGGCAATTGGCAAATAGAACTCAGTTTTTAACTCATAATGAAGATATCTAACACTGTTAAAAAAAATATAAGAATTAGAATAAGCATCTATTTTTCTCGTATTTTTACTTCTTAATCAAACCCTTACATTTTTAAATGAAAAAACTACTTTCACTTTTTGCTATTACTCTAGTATTAGCAGCATGTGGCACTTCTAAAAGTAAAAACGCTACATCAAAAACTAAAACACCTGCAGACCCAACTAAATATGCAGAAACTATAACTGCCGAAGATTTAAAAACTGCACTTTATATATATGCTGGAGACGCATTTGAAGGTCGTGAAACTGGTAAAGAAGGTCAGAAAATGGCTGTAGAATTCATTAAAGAACATTACATCGAAGATGGAATACCAGCTGCAAAAAGCGATGGTAATTATTTTCAAGATGTACCATTAGTCGTTATGGCAGTTCCAGATGTAAAACTAAGTATTAATGGAAAGTCTTTTACAAATGTGGAAGATTATGTATCTGTTAGTTCTTCTAAAGACGCTATATTAAACGCAAAAGATGTTGTTTTTGCTGGTTATGGTATTGAAGATGAAAACTATTCAAACTACAAAGATTTAGATGTAAAAGGAAAAGTTGTAGTTATTCGTTCTGGAGAACCAAAAAATGCAGACGGAAACTATGTTATTTCAGGAACAAGTGAAAGCTCTAAATGGTCTAATATGCGTCAGGCATTTGCATCAAAACAAGAGGTTGCAAAAAGTAAAGGAGCAAAAGCACTTTTATTTTACTATCCAGAAGTTTACACAATGGCTGCCAATCGTTATGGTCGTTCAAGCGGTAGAATGAATTTAGCAGATGGCGCAGAAGACATGATGTATATGCTAATCAATACAGATTTAGCAAAAGCTTTAGTTAGTGATATTGATACTAACGAAAATTCTATGTCTGTAAAATCTGATGTAGCAATTACATATAAAAATAATTCTGAAAACGTAAGTTCTGAAAACGTAGCAGCAATTATTAAAGGAAGCGAAAAACCAAACGAGTATATTATTATTTCGGCGCACTTAGATCACGAAGGTATTAAAGATGGTAAAGTTTATAATGGAGCCGATGATGATGGTTCTGGAACCGTTGCTATTTTAGAAATTGCAGAAGCATTTGCCAAAGCAAAAAAAGATGGTCATGGTCCAAAACGTTCAATAGTTTTTTTAAACGTAACTGGTGAAGAAAAAGGATTATTAGGTTCTAGGCATTATACAGATAACGACCCAATTTTTCCACTAGCAGATACGGTTGCCGATTTAAATATAGATATGATTGGTCGTACAGATCCTAAACGCGAGAAGAAAAACAGAAACTATGTTTACCTTATTGGTAGTGATAGATTAAGTACAGAATTACACGATATTTCTGAAGCAATGAATACAAAGTACATGAATATTGATTTAGATTACACTTTTAACGACGAGAACGATCCTAACCGTTATTACTTTAGAAGTGACCATTACAACTTTGCAAAAAACAACATTCCTGTAATTTTCTATTTTAATGGAACTCACGACGATTATCACCAACCTGGAGATACACCAGATAAAATTCAATACGATTTATTAGAAAACAGAACACGTCTAGTATTTTATACTGCTTGGGAACTTGCAAATAGAGAAGCGAGAATTACAGTAGATAAAGTTTTAGAATAGTTTTTTGGAGTTACCAAGACATGTAAAAAAGCCTTTCAATTAATTTTGAAAGGCTTTTTTGGGTTAACAAAACTAAACCACTATGGACTGAAAGCCCATAGGTTTGGGTTGGTAACTTAAAGTCACCGTAATAGTCATTTCTCAATGATAAAATTTGTTACATTTCCATGGTCTGGTAGTCGATTGTACTCCAAATACTCATTAACCATTTCATCTGTAATATTACCTATACTCCAACAGCCATATCCAATCACCCAAAAGTGTTTGCCTCAATATTTCTGTTTTAGTTATGGAAACTCTTGTTGTAATTTCCTCGAACTGCTTCCTTTTAACTTCTTAACCAAAAACCATTGCCGTTTTGCAACATCTTATCGCCTTAAACACATTCTAAATCTGTTTTATTTTTAGTTTTTTTCTTGCAATTGTGGATTCCCGTAAAATATATTAAATAGACCATTGTAACTTGGCTTTTGTTGAATAAAAATACGTAGTTGTACGTATTTTTTACTCGACAAATAAGAGCTAATTTCGTTGCATATATCTTTTAGGGTATAAATACTATATCCTCTTATATTTATGGGATATGAGGAATAAAGATTATTATATAACTAGTTAGGCACAATATAAAAACACACTATGGGAATATTTGACTTTTTGAAATCTAAACAAAAAACAGAAAATCAACCGACAAAAAATTCGGAATTGAAAAGCACAACGGAAACAAAAACTACAGTCGAGAAATCAACGCCAAAAACCGTGTTTGATTTATTCGAAATTGATTTTAAAGCAAGTCCGAATGAATCGTTTATAACTGGAAATACAGACATAAACGAATCTGGCGATGAAATCAGTAATTTCCGAAAAGACTTGAATCCGAAAGAGTGCGGACTTTTCGACACGCTTGAATTAAAAACTTTTGAAGGAAAAGCTAATAAAAACTTTATTTTCACGAATTTTAATTTTCAAAAATCTGATGTGAATAAAGTTCAGAAACTTGTTGACCAATTATATCTATTCTACGGACTTGACTCTATGAATAACGGAAAATTTAACAAAAATGACAATCTTGATTTTCAAGAAGATTATTGGTCAGGAAGAATGTGGACAGACGAAAAACATAAAAATCCAGCAATGATAAGTTATGACCCGGAGAGTGGATTAAGTCTAACAATTTGGCTGACAGAATAAATACTGTGCCTAACACCGTATAAAAATAATTGCGGTTTAGTGCTTAATCAAAGGTCGTTGCGTGTTTGTAACGTCTGATTTTCCTTCGGAAAATCCTCGCATACAAACCCGCAACTATTCTTATACATAAACGTTAGCACACATTAAAAACGAACATCGTGCAAAAATAGAACAGATACGGAAAACCGTAAGTTTCTTTTTAGCAGAAAAATTAAATTTGAAATTTCAAACAATAACCAAACGAAAACAGAAAAACTATGGCAGGAATTTTAGGATTATTAAGCTTTGCATTATTTGTTGCATTAATTGTTGGACTTGTAAAACCATCATTAATATTACGCTGGACAAATAAACCAACTCGATTAAAAGTTATTGGATATTGGTTTTTGAGTATTATTATTACAGGAATATTAGGAGTTATGTTTATTGACGATACAATAAATGCTAAAGCAGATATTGAAAGTGCAAATAAATTAATCGAACAAGGTAAATATTCAAGTGCAATTTCAGATTTAGAAAAAATAGAAAAAACTGACAGTTTATATAGTAAAGCCCAAATATTAATAAAAAGAGCTGACAGCTTAAACAACTTATCTGAAGAGGAAAAATTAATTGCAAAAAAAATACAAGAAGAAAATTCTAAAAAAGAGGAACTTGTAAAACAAAAAGAACAACTTGAAAGGGAAATTAAATCAATAGACGATGGAATCAAATTCGCTGACGGAAACTCAATTGAAGAGCTTCAAATGGATATTGTTGTATTCGCAACTTGGGCGAAAATCATTAAAGAAGCAGAGGAATCAGAACAGACTGAAATTCAAAATTTAGGAAAAAATCTAAAATCAAAAGTTTCGAGAATACAGGTTCGAGAGTTTCCAAATTTGAGAAAACAATATGCGAAAATTGTTGCGAAGAAAATGTGGGAAAACGATATTGAAGTTTCAGCTAATGGAACTGGAAAAAGATATATAAACTTTAGTGGTGGAGTTTTTGCTGCAAATAAAAACAAAAAAGAATTTCAAACCCAAGTTCAAGAAGTGCTGAATATGTTTAGATTTAATCAAGCAAGATATCGTTGGTACAAAGGAGAAAGCGAATATACTTATTATACAATGTACGAGGGAAAAGACTCTGAACCTGTAACATTTAACAACTAAACGATATGAGTAATTGTTCTGTATGTTCTGTAAAATTAAAATTTATGAATACACCAACATTTGGTGCTGGTAAATTAAATGACGGTAGTGTTATTTGCACTTCTTGCTACAAAAAAATTAATAAAATAAATCCAAGTATTGCGTTTAAATTAAAAAAACATTCACTAACTGATATACAAAATCTTCTTCAAGAAAAAGAAGAAACTGACAGTTCTATAAACGAAAAATTATACGAGATTAAAGCAGAAATTAAAAGTCTAAATTTAAGCAATGTTTCGACATTTTTTGGGAGAAAAGAAATCAACGAGTTACCACAAATTCTTGCGGAAAATGAAAAAATCGACCACATAATTCAAGGAACGTATAATAATGGAAATGGAATTTTAGTGTCTACTAATAGACGTTTAGTGTTCATTGACAAAGGAATGATTTACGGACTAAAAGTTGAGGATTTTCCTCTTGAAAAAATAAGTTCAATCCAATATGAAACTGGACTCATTTTAGGAAAAGTAAAAATTCACACATCTGGAAATATTGCTTCGATTGACAATGTTGAGAAAGCATCTTCAAGAATATTTGCGGAATTTGTTCGTAATAAATTATCAAAACCAAAAGAACCAATTGCACAAAATAGTCAAGAACCAAATGTTTTGGAACAAATAGAAAAACTTGGAAAATTAAAAGACAGCGGAATTTTGACAGAAGCGGAATTTAGTGAGCAAAAGGCGAAATTACTTGAGAAACTTTAAAATAATAACGTGTGCTAACACCGTATATAAAACATTAAAACCAAACTTTATGAAAAAAATTACTACAGGAATCCTATTTTTTATTGCTTTAATTTCACAAGCCCAAGAATTGAATTATGGAATAACATTAGGCGGAAATCTTTATGAGATATACGCTAATAGTGCTTTAAACCCATCGAATAGCACAATACGTAATGAAGCAGGAACAAAGAAATTTAAACTTTATGTAGGCGGATTTGCTGATTATGGGTTTACTAAAAATATTGGAGCAAAAGCACTAATAGCATTTAACCAAAAAACTTTAGCTGCTGGAGAAGTTGTTGATTTTAGTTTTTTAGATATAAGTCCAAGCTTAAAATATAGTTTTGGAGAAAATTACAATGATGGTTTTTATCTTCTTATTGGACCAAGATTTTCATTTTTACTTAATGCTGAATTTAATGGTGAAGATGTTAAGGATAACTTTGAGAATAGTAATATTGGATTTCAACTTGGAGCTGGAACTTCAATCTACGAATTTTTAGAATTAGAATTAAGGCTTGATTATGGATTAACTGCATTATATGATGTTCTAGGAAATGACAGAAAAATATTCGGTGGGATTTTAGCTCTTAATTTGAACTTAGAGAAACTGCTGAATAAATAACGTTTCGTTACACCGTATATAATTTATTGCTAGTTCTAGCCTACTTGCGAAAGTCCCAGAGCAAACTCATACTTTGCTTTTCAAAGTGAATTTAACTAACAAAATGGTAAATTAGATAAGTTTTGAGTTCTTTTTTAAAAATTTGAATAGATTTTTATTCGTGAGAATAGAAAGAATCAAAATTTTAGCAGAAAAATTTGTGAATTAGTGGCAAAAAACATCAAAAATAAAAGTATGAGTTTGCTCTGGCGAAAGTCACTCTACTTTCTTTGTTGGTCATTATTTACTAAATTAGGTGCTTGCAACACGCAACTAACCATACACAAAAACGTTATTCTAAAACACGTTATAGTTCTCCTCTTTTTCTAGTTAAAGATATTATATTACAAACTAAAGAAACATGTTGGCTTTAATTTAAATCTGAACCTTTTAGACAAACTTATTCATACATATGTGTATAATTATTTACACAAAAGAATACATATAAGTATTCTTTTTTTTGTTTATTCATACATATTTGTATACTTTTGTTTTAATTTACATACTTATATGTATAAAATATTGACAAATGAGAAACAAGAAAAAACTACTCATAGAACAATTAGACCAAAAACTGGCTCATTTTAAAGATGCAGGAATGGTCTTGGTCCCACAAAAAGGATGGGTAAATACTATTAGAACCACTCTTAATATGACAAGGGACCAATTAGGGACCAAACTTGACTTGACTAAAGGAGCTATTCAAAAAATCGAAGAACGTGAAGCTACAGGTCAGATAACCATCAATAAACTAAAGGATGTTGGCAATGCCTTGAATATGAAATTTATTTATGGTTTTATTCCTAAAGATGGGACCATCGAAAGTCTAATCAACTTAAAGGCTAAAAAACTGGCCCGAAAAATTGTTTTAAGGACCAATCAAAATATGAAATTAGAGGACCAAGGAATCAGTGAAGATAAAATTGAACATTCAATAAATGACTTGGCTAATGAAATAAAAAGGGAAATGAGAAAGTCATTATGGGATTAGATTTAAAATACGCAGATGGCCAAACACCTTTAGATGAAGACGAAAAAGAAGGTCTAAAATTAAAATCAATAACAACGCAAAAAGAACTCGATGAATTTGAACAGTTAAATATTGAAAAAGCTGTAGAATGGACTATTCGAGCTAATTTAAAACCTGAAAAAATATTGACTGAAAAGTTTATAAAAGATTTACACACAAAAATGTACGGCGATGTTTGGAAATGGGCAGGTGAATTTAGAAAGACTGACAAAAACATTGGAATAAAATGGACTCAAATCGGAATAGAACTGAAAAATCTAATTGATGACACTAAATATTGGTTAGAAAACAAGACTTATCCACCTAAAGAAATTGCTATTAGATTTAAACATAGAATCGTAGCAATTCACTGCTTTACCAATGGAAATGGTAGACACTCAAGAATGATGGCTGATATAATTATTGAATCTATTTTCGGAAAAGAAATTTTCAGCTGGCACAAGTCAAATATGGTTAGAGCAGATGAAACAAGAAAAGAGTATATCATAGCATTAAGAGAAGCTGACAATGGAAATATAAAACCATTAATAAAATTTGCAGAAAACTAAAAAACTTAAGCCGTGTATAATTAATTGCTTGGTACAAGTCTTCTTGGAAATTCCTACGGAATTTCCTCTGGGTCGTTCCATTTTTATTAAATTAGTTACTTAACCACGCAACTAACCATACACAAAAACGTTAGCAAAAATTAAAAAAAACAATCAATATGAACAAAATAATACTTACATCAATTAGCATAATTTTCGCTTGCAATTCAATTTTCGGACAAACAAACGAAGAAAAATACGCGAAAGATATAAAATCAGTAGATGCAATAATAAATGCATATTACGATGTTGTTTCAGGCTCAAGTAGTGAGCCTTGGGAATTTGAGAGAGATAAATATATTCATTCGGACAATGCTGTTATAACAAGGCTGGACGAAAATGGGAAAGCGGAATCACATACTCTTGAAGCGGAATATATACCAATCGGATTATCACCTAAAGCGAATTTTTACGAAAAGGAACTAAAACGAGTAGTTAACAAGTATGGAAATATTGCACAAGTTTGGAGCGCATTTGAAATACGAACTGACCCAAAAACTGAATCTAATATTAGAGGACTAAACAGCATTCAGCTACATTATGAAAATGGAAGATGGTTTATAGACAGTTGGACTTGTGAAATGGAATCTGAAAAGAACACTTTAGTAACTGAATTTTTGAATAAGGAATAAAATACTACTGCCAACATCCATATATAACAAATAGAAATAGACGAAATGCGCTTTCAAATTCTATCTAATATTTAATTACATCTTCTATAGCAAACACCAAATTATAGTAACAAAAAAAGCTTCTCTTTTCAGAGAAGCTTTTTGCTTTTGGGTGAAAGACGGGATTCGAACCCGCGACCCTCGGTACCACAAACCGATGCTCTAACCAACTGAGCTACAATCACCATTTATACGCATTTTATTAATGCGTGTGCAAATGTAAATTAATTCCTTTTTACTACAAAGACTTTTATTATAATTTTAATTAAAATTTTACTCTTTTTATTTTATGTCGAATAAGCTATCAACGGTTATATAACGTTCTACAGTAAAACCTTCGGCGTAATCTACTCCAACTAAGCGACCTAACTCTTTAGCTCTATAATTTACACTATCAATAAAGCTTTTACTTGTTATTGGAGTTTCTGGCTCATTACTTTTACTATTAAAAAATTGAGTTTGATAAGCATTAACAGATTTTTGCTTAATTTCCATAAAATTAGAAATATCTACTACAAAATCTGGTTCTATAGTCTTCCATTGTATGTAATGGTAAACGTGCTTTGGTCTCCATTTTTCTTGAATAACACCATCAAGCATTGTTTCAATTTTAATTAATCCGCTTAAAAAACAAGCATCACTTACTAGTTTGCTTCCTTTTCCATGATCAATATGTCTATCGTCAATAGCATTACAAAGCACAATCTCTGGTTGGTATTTTCTAAGCATTTTAATTACTTCTAATTGGTGCTGTTTATCATTAGTAAAAAAACCATCCGCAAAACCTAAGTTTTCTCTAATAGACAAGCCTAAAATCTCAGCTGCATTTGCAGCTTCTGCTTTTCTAGTTTCTTCTGTACCTCTAGTACCAAGTTCGCCTTTTGTTAAATCTATTACGCCTACTTTTTTACCTTCGGCAATTGCTTTTGCTATTGTTCCTCCTGCTCCTAGTTCTATATCGTCTGGATGTGCTCCAAAGGCAAGTATATCTAATTTCATTGAAAACTTGTTTTTTATTCCCATGAAATTGGGAATCTTATTATATGTTTTTTAAGCGCGTCAGGCTTTATTGGCCTTTCAATATATTTGTTATTTATTCCAATCTTGTTGTTGCTTTTCCGTTAAAAACGTCCAAGCTACTACTCTACTTTTCTTATTACCTTGGCTCATTTCTATTACTTTAACTGTAGTTGCACCTAATTTTGCTAAAGACTTCTTCATCGACTTAATATTGTCTTTATTAGAAACTAAACTAGTGTACCAAAAGCATTGTGTTTTAAATAATGAACTTTCATAAAGGTACGTGTGTAAAAATGCTTTTTCACCACCTTTAAAACATAACTCGTGAGCTTGACCTGCAAAATTTCTTGTTACAGAGTCTGTAAGTTTACCTAAACCTTTTAATTTACGTGTAGTTGCTTCAAAAGCTTCAGCTTCGTCTTTATAGAATGGTGGATTACAAATGGATGCCGAAAAGGTATCTGTAGCTGTTATAACACCTTGAAAAACACTTTCAGTATTGGGCTGATGCTTTAACTGAATCTCTTTTTTAAGCTTGTTCTTAATAATTATTTTTTCGGCGTAAGCGATAGACTTTTTATTACAATCTGTACCAACAAATTTCCAGTTATACTCTGCATTACCAAGTAAAGGATAAATACAAGATGCTCCTGTACCAATATCTAAAACTGTAATGTTTTTGTTTAATTTTGAAGCTTTTAAAAGCGCTGCTATATGATGTATGTAATCTACACGACCAGGAATTGGAGGACATAAATTAGTTTCTGGAAATTGCCAAAAATCTATGCCGTAATGTGCTTTTAACAAGGCTGTATTTAAGGCTTTTACAGCTTTAGCATCTGCAAAATCTATGGTTTGTTTTTCGTATTTATTAACGAAAACGTGTGGTATTAATTCTGGAAAAACCTCAGTTAGTTTTTCGAAATTATAATCTTCTTTGTGTTTGTTTTTTTTATGCAAAATTTTATAATGTATTTATTGCTTGTTGAATATCGTTTTTTAAATCCTTTACAGATTCTATACCTACAGAAAATCTAATTAAACCATCACTTATTCCTACCGCATCTCGTTCTTCTTGACTTAGCAAGAAATGAGATGTTTGGGCTGGACTTAAAACTGTACTTTCTACACCTGCTAAGCTCAGCGAAGCTTTTATTAATTTTAATGCTTTTTGAAATTTATCTGAATCTAAACCATCTACTAATTCAAAAGATAACATCGCTCCAAAACCATGCATTTGCGCTTTAGCTAATTCATGTTCTGGATGGCTTTTTAAACCTGGATAATAGACTTTTTTAACGGCATCGTTTTTCTCTAACCACTTAGCCATTTTACCAGCGTTTTTGGTTTGTCTTTTAACACGAAGTCCCATAGTTTTCATGCTACGCTCTAACATCCAAACTGTAAAATCGCTTAAACTGCCTCCAAGGTTTTTAGAAACATTCCAAATTCTATCCATATGTTCCTTAGAGCCTGTAACTGCTCCTGCACAAATATCACTATGTCCTCCAAAATACTTGGTTGCAGAGTGCATAATTAAATCTACACCAAAGTCTCCTGGTGTTTGGTTTATAGGACTAGCAAACGTGTTATCTATACTTGTAATTATATTGTTAGCTTTTCCTAAATTTGCTACAGCTTTAATATCTGTAATGGTTAACAAAGGATTAGAAGGTGTTTCTATATGAATTAATTTTGTATTAGGTTTTATAGCTGCTTCAAAATCTTCTACTTTATAACCGTCTGTAAACGTAAAATCTATATTAAATTTAGGAAACTCCTCACGTATAAAGTTACTTGTTCCTCCATATAATGTATTTTGGACTACAATATGGTCGCCAGATTTTAAAAACGCTAAAAACATATGACTTATAGCTGCCATACCAGAACCAAATATCATTGCAGTTTCCTTGCGTTCTAATGCCGCGATTTTCTTGGATAAATGTTCTTGATTTGGCGTATTAAAATAGCGTGGATAGCGCTTAACGTCTACATCCATATACTCGTAAGAGCTTGATAAATAAATTGGAGACACTGCGCCTTTAAATTGTTCATCTTTAATTTCGCCTACATGCGCACAAATGGTATTTAAACCAAAATTATTTTTACTCATATCGTAAAGATAGTAATTGTTACATTTAAGTTTAAGTACTTATCTATAAACAATATCATTATTCTTAAAATCTGTTAAAAACCCATGGTTTAACAAGGCATTAACGCAAAATCAAAGCATGTGTTTGTATATTGGAAGTATTATGATACAGATAGAAAAAAAAGATAACGCAGCATTTTTTAAAGAATCGGTTAATTATTTAGAGAACTTAGGGTTCGAAAATATTAAAGCTGATGTGGAAGGTTACGAAACTCCAAAGTCTTACATTAAACAAGATGGAGATGTTAAAATTACACCAGATATAACGGCAACTAAGAGTGCTAGAAAATACTATTTTGAAATTGGTTTAAAAAGCGACAAACCACGTTTATTAAAATCTAAATGGCGGTTTATAGATGTATTAAGTAGAATGAACGATCATAGATTTAGAATTATAACAACAAAAGGGCATTATAAATTTACAAATGATGTTCTAAACGATTTAAATTTGCATAAAACACTAATTAAATTATAAACTTTATATAATTGATTAGATAAAAGCAGCAAATGATATTAAATATCATTTGCTGTTTTTTTATGCATTTTTAGACTGAGCTTTAAGCAGTTTATTCTGCTCTGCCATTAGCTCATTTAAATCTGTAAGTAATTGAATATCTTTTGGTGTTTTTACTGTTTTATCTTTAGTGTCATTAGATTTGTCTCGTAACCTATTCATCCCTTTTACAACAAGAAATACAGTAATACCAATAATAATAAAATCCATAAAAGCCTCTGCTAAAGCACCATATTGTATAACAACGTCATCTGCAATTACTTTTCCTGCTTCATCAAAAGTTCCTTCTCGAAGGATAATTTTTTTATCTTGAAGATTAATACCATCTGTCATTAAAGACAATGGTGGCATTAGCACCTTTTTTACTAGAACATCAATAACTTTATTAAAGGATGCTCCAATAATAATACCTATTGCCATATCCATCATATTACCTTTTACGGCAAATTCTTTAAACTCTTTAAAAAACACAGTCATTGAAATTGTATTTACTACTATTTAGTCTTTAAATGTTTTGTTGTAATTTCTAATTATTGTAATAGTCCAAAAAACAATACAAACAGATACAAAAATTGAAAAGTATAGAATAAAACTATTTGGATCCATTGTCTATCAGTTTTAAAAATATCATTATTCCAATAATTGTTGGAGCCCATAGCCCAAGAAAAATGCCATGAAGTTGATACCCTGTTAAAAACAAATACTCTGCAAATACTATTATACATAAACACAAAAGGAGTATTAATGCATTGTGTATACCTATTTTTTTAATATAACTCATTAATATAATTATTTATTAAATCTAAGATAATAAATAATAATTAAATTTTAACTTCATTATTTTTTATAGTATTTTGAATACATTCTATAAGACGTTACAGCAAGTAAACTAACAATACCAACTGCTACAGCAATATATTTATAACTTAAATCCTGTCCAGATTGGTAAGAATGTAATCCAGATAGATAGAAGTTAACACCAAAATAAGTGAAGATTATAAATGCAAATGCTACTATAGACATTAAGTTAAAAAACCATCTGCCACGCAAACCAGGTACTAAACGTGCATGTATTACAAAGGCATAAACCATTATACTAATAAGCGCCCAAGTTTCTTTCGGGTCCCAGCCCCAATAACGTCCCCAACTTTCGTTAGCCCACATACCACCAAGAAAATTACCTATGGTTAACATAACTAAACCAACAGTTAAAGACATTTCGTTAACAATGGTAAGCTCCTTTATGTTTAAGAGCATCTTTTCTTTATTCTCTTTATTTGTTAATAGCATTAATATTAATACTGTTGCTCCTAAAATCATGGACAGCGTAAATGGTCCATAACTTGCAACAATTACCGCAACATGTATCATTAACCAATAACTATCTAAAACTGGTGGTAGATTTGCAATTGCTGGATCCATCCAACTTAAATGAGCAACCATTAATAACATCGAGGTTACAAACGCTCCAGCAGCTGTTGTTAAATTAGAACTGTGTTTTCCTGCTATTAAACTAGAATAAACGGTAAGCAGATTTCTATTAGATGTACTAGAAAGCATTAATCCAAAAAGCATTGTTGCCCAAGCAACATAAATCATAGATTCGTAGCCATCACTCCAAGGTGCATGACCAGAAATATACCAACGTAAAATTAGACCTATTGTATGCGCTAGAAATGAGAATAGAATTAATACCTTAAATACTACTATTAGTTTATCAAGAAACTTGCTTTTATCTTTAAATATTTGAACAATTAATAATACAAACAGTATTCCTCCAAACAACATGTAAGCATAATGCAGGTTCTTAAAGATATCGTACTTATTGTATAAAATTTCTGTGTTAATTTTCTTCTCGCTAAGCATAACTTCACCTCCTAGCTTTACTTGATTTCTTTTAAAAGCTTCTAAAATCTTATCAGCTTCAGAAAAATCTCCAGATTGTTTTGCATTATTTAAACGGTACAAATAGAGATTAAAACTCTGGTTTACAAAGCTTTGATAAATAGTGTCTTTTATTTTCTCTTTGTAGTGCTCCTTTCTGTATTCGTTTGCAGAAATCCACTTATTATTAACTTCTTCTGGAATAGGAAATATTTTAAGCGAATTACCTTGTACTGTATTATGAAGTAAATTAACACGTTGATCTGCTTCTATAAATTCTTTTTGGTAACCGTTTGGCGCTAATGCCTTGTATGCATCTTCTAAATAAGGTGCTAATTTGTAATCTCCATTACTAGTAAAAAAATGACCTAATGTTGCATAGCCAACAGACTTTTCTATGCCAATAATACTTCTTATAGAATCGTCTTTTTTAGATTTTAAATAAATAATTGGCACATTGTACCAAAATGCAGGACTCTCTTGTACCGAAAGAAAAATTTGATCTGCAGTAAAACCTTCGTAGCTATCACTTTTACTTAATTTTCTTAAAAATTCTGATGCATAAGTATTAACAGGCATCATACGCCCTCCAACATCTTGTATCACCAAACGTCCAAACTTATCGGCTTGTTCTTTTGGTACCATATTAGCATTTAAAATAGAATCTACTGCTGCTTTATTTTGTTCGTATGTGTATTCGTCATGTTGTACAACGTTAGCCTTAGTTTGAACTTCTTGAACTGTTGCGTGTTGAGAATGATCGTGTCCATCGTCTGCAGAGTGTTGTTCTTGTGCAAAACCTGTTAAAGTAAAACAAACTAATAGAATAGAAATGATCTCAGATTTTTTATCTTTTACTTTATCAAGTGCGCGTTTTAAATCGGCAAAACGTGTTTTTTTATCAAACAGAATAGCCATCATACCAAAATAGAGTAACATATAACCAAAATAAGTAACCCAAGTTCCCCAACGATCATGATTTACAGATAGTCTGGTTAGTGTTTCGTTATTATCGAAACCAGCTTGAAAGAAACGGTATCCTCTGTGATCGAGAACGTTATTCATGAAAATTTTATAATCAAAATCACCTTCTTCTGCATCATTTACTGTAATAGCACTTGAAAACGCCGAATAGCTATTTTTAGTTCCAGGATATTTATCTGCAACAAAATCATTAAGTTTTATACTAAATGGTAATTCTAAAAGTTTAGCTCCAAATCTAAAATCTAAATCTAAACCTCCTATTTCTAATCTTTCCCATTGGTTAGTAGTACCCATTCCACCAAGTAGCTTCACTTGTTTAGTTTCACCATTTGCAGAGACGTTTAATACAATACCATCTTCATCACTTTTTAATAATTTAGATTTTTTTACAATATCAAAAGTTCCTTTTATTACTGGTTTTGGAAACACCATTTGCATTTTCCCTATAACATATCTAGAACGTAACATTAATGGTTGGATGCTGTCTTTAACCAATTTACCTTCAGACATTGTTGCCATTTGTAAATATTCACCTTCAAAAGGAGAATCTATAGTTATTCCATTTTCACCATCAACAATATTAATGGCTCCTTTTTTAGGATTATTTAAAGTAAAAATAATGTTATGAATTAATTGATCTTCACCAGACTTTAAATAGTGATTGTGTGGTGCTCCATTTCCTGCTTCTACTATTTTTAAATATTCTTCGCCATTTTCATTAGGGATAATATCTTTTTCGGCATTAGAAACAAATTTGTCTAAAGACACCGAAACTGGTGTAGTATCATAAGTTGTACTAAATTCTAATGAGTTGTTTAGTCTTTCAGAGAAATCGACTTCCTTTTCAATACGTAAGCGTTGTGCTACATCATTAATTTTATAATCTCCGTTTACTAATACTTGAACGTATGTTTTTTGAGACAAAAAAGTGTTTTCAGTTTCACCTTCTTGAATTGGCATCATGCCTTCATATCCAATATAACGTGTAATAAAGGCTCCTAAAAGAATAAAAATGAATGCTAAATGCAACGTTAATGTTGCCCATTTTGCTTTTTTATATAAACGGAACCTAAAAATGTTTCCAACAAAATTAATGACGAAAAACACCATAATACCTTCAAACCACCAGGTATTATAAATTAAAGATCTAGAATAAGGTGTTGGCGACGTTTCTTGTCCTGCATCCATAAAAGTACCAGCAATCATGGCAGCAGCAAAAAGAATAAATAAAGTGGCTGTTAAACGAGTAGAAAAAAGGATTTTCGTGAGTTTATTTTGCATCATATCAAGGCTCTGTTTAGCTCGTGCAAATATAATCCTTTTTGTTTGTTTTAGTTAACTGATAAATGAAGAAATACTGTTAAAATTACAATTATTTATTAGCACGTGCTTCAAATATTTTTAAGTACATAAATGAACCCATTTTTCGAGCACGACGTTTAGCATTATCTGCTACTTCACCAAGAAACAATTCGTCTATGGTTTGCATCCAATAATTTAACCAAATCCCAAAATGAAGTTCTGTAATACTATTATTATTCTCCTTATCTACTTTTGCGTGTACTTCTAGAGGATTTCCTATGTATTTATGCTCTAGTTTTCTAGAAAAAAACAAGCTAGATTCCCAAAAAGTGGTTAAATGATTTAGGTGTTTATCCCAATCCGTAATGGCATTATTAAAAATTGGACCTAAAGTCTCATCTTTTCTTATTTTAATATAAAATGAATCTACTAATAACGCTAGATCTTCACGAGTATTTATATCTTTTTTCTCCATTGTTTACAAAGATACTATTATCATCTTTTTTATAAGCATTTGGTTACTTATTTTTGCCTAATGATTTCAGTAGTACTTTTAGGCGCAGGAAATGTAGCCACTCACCTATTTAAAGCTTTTTATGCTTCGGAAGAAGTTGAAATAAAACAATGGTATAATCGTAGTTTAAAGACGATTGACAAGTATAAAAACAAGGTTAAAGTTACCGATGATTTATCGTCGTTAGTTGAAGCTGATGTTTATATTCTTGCAGTTAGCGATGATGCAATAGAAGATTTATCGAAGCAATTACCTTTTGAAGACAGATTAGTTGTCCATACATCTGGTAGCACAAGTTTGTATGCTGTAGATATGAAACAAAAACGAGGTGTTTTTTACCCTTTACAAACGTTTTCTAAAGCTGCAGATCTTGATTTTACAGATGTTCCTATTTGTATTGAAGCCTTAAAGAAAGTCGATTTACCAATTCTTAAAAAGTTAGCCGAAGCTATTGGTAGCAAAAGCCACAAGGTAAATAGCGACCAACGTCAAGCTTTACATTTGGCAGCCGTTTTTGTAAATAACTTTACAAATCAATTATATAGAATTGCTCACGAAGTTACAGAAATGAATGGTGCAGAATTCGATATTTTAAAACCATTAATAAAAGAGACCGCTAATAAAATAGAATCTCTTTCTCCTTATCTCGCGCAAACTGGACCAGCAATGCGTGACGATAAGAAAACAATAAAAAGACATTTAAAACAACTAGAAAACGAGCAACACAAAGCCGTTTACGAGTTGTTAACCAAATCTATAAAAAAGACACATGGCAAACGATAAGAGTTATAAAGAATATTTAGTAAACATCAACACTTTTATTTTTGATGTTGATGGCGTTTTAACAGATGGTTCGCTAACTATTACTTCTACAGGAGATATGTTAAGAACCATGAATGTTAAAGATGGTTATGCGCTTAAACAAGCGTTAAACAAAGGTTATAACGTTTGTATTATTTCTGGAGGTACTAACGAAGGTGTTAGAAAACGCTTAGAAAACTTAGGCTTTACAGATGTTTTTTTAGGAGCACACGATAAATTAGTGCCTTTTAAAAAATACCTAACCAATAAAAATATAAAACAAGAAAACGTGTTATATATGGGAGACGATATTCCAGATATTCCTGTTATGAGATTAGTAGGTTTAGCTACTTGCCCTCAAGATGCTGTACAGGAAGTGAAGCAAATTTCAAAATATATTTCGCATAAAAAAGGAGGAAAAGGCTGTGTTCGCGATGTTATTGAACAAGTTTTAAAGGTGAAAAATGATTGGAATACTTATTTTGATGCCTCGATTTAATACATGGTAGCATGCTCTCATTCTAAAAACAGTAATTAATTTGAGCAGACCTAAAAGAAGACATAAAACAGGTTTTAGTTACATTGGAGCTGGAAATAACAAATCGGTTTTTAATAGAAAACCTAATAAGGCGTTTTCTAAAGCTAAAGAAAAACTAAATAGCTCTAGTATTAAAGGTTACAAATTAGAGTTTACAAATTAGAGTTTACAAATTAGAGTTTACAAATTAGAGTTTACAAATTGTAAATTAACTGAAGCTGAAAGAGAGCACATTAAAAATGATATTCGTTCTAAAAGCAAACGAAAAAACAGACTAACATTATTACTTTCAATTTTAATAATGATTCCTATAATTCTTGTAATTATAGCTTTAATTGAAGGTGTATTATCAAAACATAGATAAACTTTGAATTTACTAAACTTAATCCGCTGGAAAAATTTATTAATGATTGCTGTTGTGCAACTATTAATTAAATATGCATTATTTCCTACTTTTATAATAGACACAACCTTAAGTCCTTTAAATTTCTTTTTATTAATAATTGCAACTGTTTCTATTGCTGCAGGTGGTTATATTATTAACGATATTTATGATATTGAAACTGATACTATAAACAAGCCTAACAAAATAATTATAGGTAAAAAAATAACAGAAAGTACTGCAAATAAATTATACATACTATTCACTTTTATTGGTGTTTGTTTAGGTTTTTATTTATCTCATAAAGTAGGTAAGCCTCCATTTTTTGGGCTATTTGTTATTATTGCAGCAGCGCTTTATGTGTATGCATCATATTTAAAACAAATTGCCATTGCTGGTAATATTATAGTGTCAATATTAGTGGCACTTAGTTTACTAATTGTTGGTATTTTCGAACTTATACCTGCAATGACTATTCAAAACGAAACTGTACAGTCTACAATGCTTGAGATATTAACCGATTTTGCTGTTTTTGCTTTTTTAATCAATTTTATACGCGAAATAGTAAAGGATATTCAAGATGTAGATGGAGACCATAAAGCAGGTATGCAAACCTTACCTATTCTATTTGGTAAAACGCGAACTTCTAAAGTAACAATGGTCTTAACCTTAATTACCATTGCTATAATTTTATACTATATAACAACATTCTTATACATGCATGTAGGAGCAATAGCCTATTTTCTAATTGCTGTTATTGGTCCATTAATTTACATTTCTATTAAAATGTTTACCGCAGAAAATAATGCACAATTTAAACACATTAGCTTAATGCTTAAAATAGTAATGATAACAGGAATGCTATCTATGGTGCTTTACAGATTAATTTTTTAATTATGCTAAACGAAAAACTTAAGAATCGACATATTATTCTAGCCTCAGGATCTCCTAGGCGTCAGGAATTTTTCAAAAATTTAGGTTTAGATTTTGAAATAAGACTTAAAAATATTGAAGAAATCTATCCTCCAGAATTAACACATTCTCAAATTAGTGATTACTTAGCCGAACTAAAATCTCTACCATTTATTGAAGAACTAAAAGATAAAGATATCTTAGTAACAAGCGACACTATAGTTTGGCACAAAGACATTGCTTTAGGCAAACCAAAAGATAATGATGAAGCATTTGCTATGCTAAAATCTTTAAGCGATGCTACTCACGAAGTTATCACTTCAATTTGCATACGTACTAAATCCTATAAAAAAACGGTTAACGCTGTAACAAAGGTTACTTTTAAGGCATTTACAGACAACGAGCTTTGGTATTACATAAATACGTGTTCACCTTTAGATAAAGCTGGTGCTTATGGTATTCAAGAATGGATTGGACAAATTGGTGTTGTTAGCATGGAAGGTTCTTATTTTAACGTTATGGGCTTACCAACACACTTACTTTACAAAATGTTAAATACTATTGCCGACGATTATTAGTAATATAATTTTGCAAAAAAAACATTATGAAAACAAAATATAAAATCCTTGGTTGTTTAATTATCGGTTTCTTTTCTATTGTTATGTCTTGTACCAATAAAGAATCTAAAGACATAGCACTTTCTACTGCAAAAACTGAAAACAAAACAACTTCTACAACGAAAGCGTTTCAGCCTAATAAAGATTTTAATGCATATTGGTATACTGGAGAAGCAGAAATTTCGTCTTATAATTTAGAGCAATCACGTTATGGAGAAACAAGAAATGGAACTGCTGTTTTAATATATGTAACAGAACCTTTTTTAGAAAAAAAACAAGTTAAAGCAGATAACAATAATGCTTCAAACATTAGTGTTTTAAAACTAAATAGAACTAAGAATTTTACTACTGGTATCTATCCTTATTCTATTATGCAGAGTACATTTTATCCTATTGCAAATAACCAACATGCAATAAAAGTAAGTTGTTCTATTCAAGAATGGTGTGGTCATGTTTACACACAACTAAATAACCGCGAACAGTTTGAAATAGACTCTCACTCCTACTTTGAAAACCAAGCAGACAGCAATTTTAATTTAGATAAAAACGTTTTAGAAAACGAGCTTTGGACACAATTACGTATTGACCCAAAAAGTCTACCAACAGGAACAGTTAAAATTATTCCATCTTTAGAATTTATTCGTTTAAAACATGATCCTTTAAAAGCATACGAAGTTTCTGCTACTTTAAATACAGGAAGCTATATACTTAATTACCTAAGCTTAAAGCGTAAACTTACCATTAATTTTAACCCAGAGTTTCCTTACGAAATACTAAATTGGGAAGAAAACATTAATGGTGCAATTACTAAAGCAACTAGATTAAAAACAATAAAATCTGCTTACTGGAATAAAAAAAGCAAGAAGGACGAAGCGTTAAGAGAAACACTTTTATTACAATAAAACAGTATTCTATTGTTATCTAAAACTTATTAAATGTTTTTACAAAAATTTGAATCAGAGCTTATAAACACAGCGATTGTGTTAACGATATTCTTTTTTATTAGAGTAATAGGAAAGATTGCAATTAAAAAAATTGGAAAAAAGAGCGCTATAAACGAAGCAAGAACTCGATTGATTTCTAGGTATTTTACTTTTACTTTATTAACCATATTATTATTTATTGAAGCTTTTATTTTTGGTGCAGAAACAGACGATATATCACTAGTATTCTCTTCTGTTTTTGCAGTATTAGGTGTTGGTTTATTTGCCATTTGGTCTATATTAAGTAATGTCACTTCTGGTGTAATTATGTTTTTTTCCTTTCCATATAAAGTAGGAGATAAAATAAAAATCCATGATAAAGATTTTCCTATTGAAGCTGTAATAGAAGACATTCGTGCTTTCCAATTACATCTTAGAATGGATAATGGAGACTTAGTAACTTATCCTAATAATTTAATTCTTCAAAAAGCAGTAACTTTACTTGAGAAAGATGCCATTGAAGATTTTGGCGACTTCCATTAACAATTAAACTATGGCTAAAAGAAAACCGAAAAAACGCACACAGGATTATAAGAAACAGGTTGGTCAAGTTCCTGGCACTTTAATATATACAGGTACCAAAGAAGCATCTCATTTATTTATAGAATCTTTTGATTATAATGTTGACACTTTCGTAGAAAAAGAATTAAAAACAGTAGAAGAAGCGTTTCAATTTAAAGCTTCGAATACTGTTACTTGGATAAACCTAAATGGGCTAAACCAAATAGCAGAGATTGAAAAACTTGGAACACATTATAATTTACATCCTCTAGTATTAGAAGATATTGTAAGTACAAATCAACGTCCAAAAATTGATGAATATGAAGACTATATATTTATCGTTTTAAAAATGATGTATTATGATGTCGATGAGAATATTGTATCTGAACAAGTTAGTTTTATTTTAGGCGAAAACTATGTGCTTTCTTTACAAGAAGCAGAAGGTGATGTGTTCGACTCTCTTCGTGAACGTATTCGCCAAGCAAAAGGTCGAATTAGAGGCTTAGGTTCAGATTACTTGCTCTACGCTTTAATAGATTCTGTAGTCGACCATTACTACGCGATTATTGAAACTATGGGTAATAAAATTGAAGATCTTGAGGATAATTTATTCGAAGGCTTAACCAAAGATGAAATTAGCTCAGAAATTCAAGGCCTTAAACGTGAGGTTTTAAAAGTTAGACGTGCTATTTTTCCACTTCGTGAAATTATAAATCGTATCGATAAAAGTGATAGCAAACTTATAAACGAAAAAACATTACACTATTTTGGTGATGTTTACGACCATATTATCCAGGTGTCTGATACTATAGATATTTACCGAGAAATGATTTGGGGATTAATGGACATGTACATGACAACCATTAGCAACCGCATGAACGAAGTCATGAAAGTATTAACTATTATTGCTACCATATTTATACCATTAACATTTATTGCAGGTATTTACGGGATGAATTTTGATAACATTCCAGAACTACATTACAAGTACAGTTATCAAGTTTTATGGATTGTTATGATTGTTATATTCTTAGGTATGTTGTATTACTTTAAGAGGAAGAAATGGTTGTAAAAAACATATTAAAATAAAAAAGCTTCAGTTTTCACTGAAGCTTTTTTTATATTTTTTTTGAGGCTATTAATTCCCTTCAACCCTAGTAATCTTAGCACCAATCTTTTGTAAACGTTCTACAATATGTTGGTAACCTCTATCTATTTGTTCAATATTATGAATAGTAGATGTTCCTTTTGCAGACAAAGCAGCAATTAATAATGAAATTCCAGCTCTAATATCTGGAGAAACCATTGTAGTTGCTTTTAATTGCGATTTAAAATCGTGACCCATTACTGTTGCTCTATGTGGATCGCAAAGAATAATTTTTGCACCCATATCTATCAATTTATCTGTAAAGAATAAACGGCTTTCAAACATTTTTTGGTGCACTAACACTTCGCCTTTAGCTTGTGTAGCAACTACCAATACAATACTTAATAAATCTGGAGTAAAACCTGGCCATGGCGCATCTGCAATGGTAAGAATAGAACCGTCAATATAGTTTTGTATTTCGTAACCATCCTTGTGAGCAGGAATATAAATATCGTCTCCTCTTCTTTCAAGAGTGATTCCTAATTTAGCAAATACGTTAGGTATTTGCCCTAAATCTTTCCAGCTTACGTTTTTAATGGTTAATTCACTTTTTGTCATAGCAGCAAGACCAATCCAACTTCCTATTTCAATCATGTCTGGAAGCATTGTGTGGTCTGTACCACCTAAAGCATCGACACCTTCTATAGTTAATAAGTTAGAGCCAACACCAGAGATTTTTGCTCCCATTCTGTTTAGCATCTTACACAACTGTTGTAAGTAAGGTTCGCAAGCTGCATTATATATTGTTGTTGTACCTTCTGCTAAAACTGCAGCCATTACAATATTTGCTGTTCCTGTTACAGAAGCTTCATCTAAAAGCATATCTGTACCAACTAATTTAGTGGCTTCAACACCATAAAAATAGTCTTCTCTATTATATCTAAATTTAGCACCTAGATTTATAAAACCTTCGAAATGTGTATCTAAACGACGACGACCAATTTTATCTCCTCCTGGTTTTGGTATGTAACCTTTACCAAAACGTGCTAATAATGGACCAACCATCATAATAGAACCACGTAATCCACTACCATCTCTTTTAAAATCGGCAGTTTGCATATAATCTAAGTCTATAGCATCTGCTTGAAAAGAATAAGATCCTTCACCAAGTTTTTTAACTTTAACACCTAAATTTTTTAGAAGTGATATTAGCTTGTTAATATCAATAATATCTGGAATATTATTAATTGTTACAACTTCTGGAGTTAGTAACACTGCACATAATATTTGTAATGCTTCGTTTTTTGCGCCTTGTGGTTGGATGTCTCCTTTAAGTTGGTGACCTCCTTCTATTATAAATGTACCCATTTCTTGTGTTTAGTATCGCTTTTTACCTCGATTTGAGTTGTTTGTTTTCTTTTGGTATGCTTTTTTATTAGAAGTATTAGTGTACTTCTTTTTAGCACTAGATTTTAATAAACTAGCAGAATCTGTTAATTCCTCTTCAGAGTTTTTTAAGTCAATTTGCCCATTAGACAATTCGAATAAATGATTAAAAATCACATAATCCTCAACTGTATCTTTATTCCAATTTAAAAAACACTTTTTCATGTGATTTGCAATGGTATAAAGTAAAGCTTCTTTTAAATCTCCATCTTCCCAAGACACTGCCACGTCAATCATGGTTTTAATATTGTTTCCGTAGAAACGGTATTTAGGAAAATTTTGAGGGTACTCTAAAGTTTCAGGACGCTCTTCAAGAACTTCTTTTAATGGCTTTTCGTATGGTGAATCTACGTCTAAACCAAAGTTAGCCATGATAAATAATTGATCCCAAAGCTTGTGCTGAAAATCTGGTACATCGCGCAAATGCGGTTGTAAGTTTCCCATTACCGCAATAATAGCCTTTGCTACTTTGTTGCGCTCCTCTTTGGTTTCTCTGCTTTTTGCAAAATTTACCATTTTTTGAACGTGTCTTCCATATTCAGGAATAATTAAGTGTTCACGCTCAGTGTTGTATTCTATATCGTCTATCAAATTCAAAATTGTGTAGATTTAATGTGTTGCATCGAAGTGTCTAATGCTTTCGCAAAATACAAAATTGTTTATGGATTTACACCAAATAAACTTCAAAATAATCAATTAAATGTGTTTATTTTTTCTTTTTATTTCAATTTAAAAATATAACTCTAACCTATGCCATGCTTAGGGTTTCTATATTTTAGAAAGAAAAAACAACTCTAATTTATTAACAATCCCTTTAAAACTTCTTTAATAGAACGCAATAATTAAAGAGAAATTACACCTTCTACTTTTTCTCCAATTTCAATATATTTGGCAATAACAACATCTGGATTTTCCATTCTAACATTAATAGAAATGCTAGTATATTTCCCGTTACTTGATTCTTTTGTTTTTATTACTGCTCCTGAAAAATCAAAAATAGCTTCAATTTCTGCTATTTTATGCAAATCTGAAAGCACAATAAATTTATACAAATATTCCGATGGCCATTGTGTAGTCTCTAATAATTGTTCTTTTAATTTCGCGTAAAATGCTTCTGGATTTTCTTCTTTGCTCATAAAACTAATTTGTTTTAGGTATGGTTTGCAAAGATAAGTTATCCTTGCATTTTTTTTATACCTTTTTTATTCCGAATTTTACATCGAATTCTTATAGATTTTTGTTTTAAACCTAAAAGTTTAACTTTTGCAATTTAATAAAGTTCTTTTTTCTCAACATAGCATCGCTACGTTTATAAAAGAAAGCGAAGTTAAAGTGCAAAATATAAGGTTTGCAGGTAAAAGAAAAATTTATACTAATTCGTTAAAAATTATACTATAGTTGAATACAAAAACAATTGTCATAACAGGAGGACCAGGAAGTGGAAAAACCTCAATAATTAACGAATTAACAAAAAGAGGCTTTACTTGTTTTGAAGAAATTTCAAGACAAATAATTCTTAAAGCACGAGAGGATGGCATCGAGCAGTTATTTCTTACCAACCCTATACAATTTAGCGAACTACTTTTAGATAGTAGAGTTAAACAACATGATGATGCTTTAGAAAGTAATAATGAGTTTGTTTTTCTAGACAGAGGTATTCCAGATATTCCTGCTTACATGGATTTTAAAGGTGATATTTATCCTGAGTTTTTTACAGAAGCTTGCGAAAAGCATAATTACGATTCTGTCTTTATTTTAGCTCCTTGGCAAGAAATTTTCACAAGTGATAGCGAACGTTACGAGAACTTTGACCAAGCATTAGAAATACATGAGAAACTTCTAGAAACTTATACAAAATTCGGTTACAATTTAAGAGATGTACCTTTTGGCTCTATTGAAGCCAGAGCAGACCACATAATAGACGTTGTAAAAGCATTATAATACAATTTGAATCATCCTATTAACATATTAGAACGTTATTGGAAATTCACCTCATTTAGACCGCTTCAAGAAGAAATTATTAACTCGGTTTTAGAAGGTGAGGACACCTTTGCCTTGCTACCAACAGGTGGAGGGAAATCGGTTTGCTTTCAAGTACCTGCTTTAGTAAAAGAAGGCATTTGTATTGTTGTTTCGCCATTAGTTGCCTTGATGAAAGACCAAGTGCAATCTTTACAAAATAAGGGTATTAAAGCCATGGCTTTAACTAGCGGAATCTCTTATAAAGAGCTAGATACACGCCTAGACAATTGCATCTATGGCAATTATAAATTTCTTTACCTTTCTCCAGAGCGTTTGCAACAAGATCTTGTACAAGATCGTATAAGACAAATGAATGTTAACCTTATTGCTGTGGACGAAGCGCATTGCATTAGCCAATGGGGAAACGACTTTAGACCAAGCTATAAAAATATTGTTAAACTAAGAGAACTACAACCTACTGTAAATGTTATTGCTTTAACAGCAAGCGCAACACCTGAAGTGGTAGACGATACTATAAAGGAACTCGATTTTATTAATCCAAAAGTGTTTAGACAATCGTTTTCAAGGTCTAATTTGGCTTATATGACGTTTACTGAAGAAGATAAACTCTTTAGACTTAAAGCTATACTAACAAAAAACAAAGCGGCTTCAATTGTTTATGTACGCAATAGAAAAGCAACACAAGATATTTCTAACTTTCTAGAAAGTAATGGTTTTACCGCGACTTTCTATCATGGTGGATTAACAAATACCGAAAAAGATAAAGCTCTTGAAAACTGGATGAACAACCAAAAGCAAGTTATGGTTGCCACCAATGCTTTTGGAATGGGAATTGATAAACCAGATGTAAAAACAGTTATTCATTTAAATTTACCAGAAAGTCTAGAAAGTTACTTCCAAGAAGCTGGTCGTGCTGGTCGAGATGGCAACAAAGCTTTTGCTGTTATCTTAAAAAACAAGAGTGACGAATTATTGGTAAGAAATCAGTTTTTAAAAGTGTTACCACAAGTCGATTTTATTAAGTTAGTGTACAGAAAACTAAGCAGCTACTTCCAAGTACCTTATGGAGAAGGACAGGAAGAAACTTTTGATTTCAATTTTAATAGATTTTGCAAAACATATGGTTTTAATACCCTTTTAGCATATAATGCAATCCTTATTTTAGACAGAACAAGTATAATTACATTAACTAAATTATTTAAAAATAGTACTCAAGTACTATTTAAAGTTAGCAATAATGCGCTATTTAGCTATTTAGAAACGCATCCTCAAATAAGTATTATAGCAAAATCTATATTAAGAACTTATGGAGGCGCTTTCGAGCAGGAAACTAAAATTAACACGACGTTAATGGCAGAAAAAGCGTCTACAAGTGAAGATAAAATAATTGAAGCTTTAGTATTACTTGAAAAAGCCGAAATAATTACTCTAAAACATTCTAAAACCGATGCACAAATCACTTATTTAGTGCCTCGTGAAGATGAAAAAACCATCAATAGAATTACAAAGGTTATTAAACAACAAAATGCATTAAAGGAGAAACAGGTACTATCTGTTTTAGAGTATTCAAATAATGATACCATATGCAAAAGCGTACAACTCCTCTCCTATTTCGAAGAAACCCAAGTTAAGGACTGTGGTATTTGTTCGGTTTGTATTACTAGAAAGCCATCGAAAAAGGTAGCTTCAGCAGATATAAAGAAAGACATTATTAAAGCTTTAGAACATGGTGAACTATCATCGAGAGCATTGTTTGAACGTCTTAGTTTTTCCGAAGAAAACATTAACACGCAATTAAAAGAATTGTTAGAGTACAATATTATTAGTATTACAAAAACAAACAAGTACAAATTAGCACATATATAATGAGTAAAAAAAGAGATTTAAGAATAGTATTTATGGGAACACCAGAATTTGCGGTGACCATTTTAGATACCTTATTAGAAAACGATATAAATGTTGTAGGTGTTATTACAGCTCCAGACAAACCTGCTGGTCGTGGTAGAAAACTAAACAAAAGTGCTGTAAAAGAATATGCTGAAACTAAAGGCTTAAAGATCTTACAACCTACAAATTTAAAAAGTGAAGACTTTCTAGAAGAATTAAAAAGCTTAAATGCTAATTTACAGATTGTAGTTGCTTTTAGAATGTTACCAAAAGCAGTGTGGCAAATGCCAGAATATGGCACGTTTAACTTGCACGCATCTTTATTACCTAACTATCGTGGTGCTGCACCTATTAACTGGGCTATTATTAATGGCGAGACTAAAACTGGTGTTTCTACCTTTTTTATAGATGAAAAAATAGACACTGGCGAAATGATTTTGCAAGAAGCAATAGCAATAGATAAAAACGAGAACGCAGGAAGCCTTCATGATAAGTTAATGCACCTTGGAAGCGGCCTTGTTATTAAAACCGTAAAACACATTGCTCTTGGAGATGTAAAAGCAACGCCTCAACCAGAAAACGCTATTTCAAGAACAGCTTACAAACTAAACAAAGACAATTGTAAAATAGATTGGACTGAAAACATAGACACTATACATAATAAAATACGTGGTTTAAGTCCGTATCCTGCTGCTTGGTGTCAACTTTTTAATAATGAAGAGGCTCTGGATATAAAAATATATACTGTAGAAAAAGAAATTATAGAGCACGACTACAAAGTAGGAAGTATTATTTCTAGTAAAAAAGAAGTAAAAGTTGCGGTAAAAGATGGCTACATTAACATACTAGATATTAAACTTCCAGGAAAGCGAACATTAGATATTAAATCGCTTTTAAATGGTTATACTTTTAAAAGTGATGCTAAAATGCTCTAAGCCCTTATGGTTACTGTAAAAGTTAAAAACTCGTAAAAGTGGTCAAGTTTATTAACAAAAGCCAAAAGTTATTAACAATATAGCGTATTTCCCTTGCTATTACTTGCGTAGTACCATAATCCGTATAAATTTGTAGGAGGATAACAAAAATATTGTTTACCAACTATTTATTAATAATTAAAATTTACATTATGAACAAAACAGATTTAATCGATGCTATGGCAGAACACGCAGGAATTACTAAAGCAGCTTCAAAGAAAGCTTTAGAATGTGCGTTAATTGAAATTGAAGGTGCTTTACAAAAAGGTGACAGAGTTTCATTAGTAGGATTTGGATCTTGGTCAGTTTCTAAAAGAGCTGCAAGAGATGGAAGAAATCCTCAGACAGGAAAGACTATCAAAATCAAAGCTAAAAACGTTGTTAAGTTTAAAGCTGGATCTGATTTAGCTGGTGCAGTAAACTAATTTTTACTACATTATATCTTACAAAAGCCTTCCCAACGGAAGGCTTTTTTAATTTAAAGCACAGATTTATTATTTTATTTTATATAAATTTTAACAAGAAAGAGTATAAACCTTTAAAAATATTGCTTATTAAATAAATATAGTTTACATTTATTTTATAAATTTCTCTTTTAATATGATATTAACCAAACCAACAAAAGGAGATTTGTTAGTCGCAGAACCATCGATAATAGGTGATTTATCTTTTAATCGCTCTATTGTATTATTAACAGATCATTCTACAGAAGGCTCTATAGGTTTTATACTTAATAAACCCTTAGAATTTACTATCAGCGACTTAATACCTGAAATCGAAACACCTTTCAAGGTCTATAATGGTGGTCCAGTAGAACAAGACAACCTCTATTTTATTCATAAAGTTCCAGACTTAATACCAAATAGTATAGAAATTTCTTTGGGTATTTTTTGGGGAGGCGATTTTAGTGAAGTTTCAAAGCTAATTATCGACGGTAAAATAAACGAAAAGGATATTAAATTCTTTTTAGGCTATTCTGGTTGGGAAATTAACCAATTAGAGGACGAATTAAAATCTAACGCGTGGGTAATTACAAAAAACGTCTACAAAAAATCAATTATAGAAAAAGACTACGAGTTTTTCTGGAAAGAAAAAATGGTGGAGCTTGGTGGAGAATATAGTATTTGGTCTAATGCTCCTGAGAATCCTAGTTATAATTAGTTTCTATTTATCTTAATATGGTTAAGGTTTAAATAGGTTTAGCCCAATCTCACTTTTACATTTATTTTTTGAAGTAGCATTTTACTCACTTCATTTACAAACACCTTTTTTCTGTATTTTGTAATAGGCTGTATGCCTTGTATTACATTAGTTACAAACAACTCGTCTGCTTTTTGAAGTTCGAAAGGAGAAATAGACTCTTCTATTAAAGTATAATCTGGTAATAATTCTAATACATTAATAATTTGCTGTCTCATAACACCTTTTAAACAACCATCTGCCAAAGGTGGTGTTTTAATAGTATTTCCTTTTACAAGAAATAGGTTTCCATTTAAGGCTTCAACTACACTTTTGTTTGTATTTAATAATAAACAGTTATCCAAATCATTTTCTTTAGCATATATACTTCCTATAACGTTTATAGCTCTGTTATTTGTCTTTAAAGTAGATAATAATCCTGGAGCAACATAAAAGTCTTTAAATAAATCAACTTGATAAGCGTCGTCGTTTAATAAATAGAAATCTGTATCTAACGCTTTCGCGGAAATAATAAACGTAACCTCTTTGTTAGTAGGAAAATATAATCCACCACTATTTCTATGTACTTGAACCTTTACTCTTGCTGATGCGCTTAGTAGATTGTTTTTTTCTATAGTTTTTAAAATTTCGGCTTCTATAAATTCCATTGTAAAGCTCATAGGTATTTCCATACGCATAATACGCATAGAAGACATTAACCTAAAATAATGATCCTCAAGAAATAGTATTTTACTATTTGAAACCTTAATCGTTTCAAATAGCGCATCACCATAACTATAGCCACGGTTTTCTGCTGTTAATACTTGGTTGTTATCGCTAAAATTTCCGTTAATATTTATCATAAAAAAAGTGCCGAATTTCTTCGACACAAATATAAGTTTAAAATATGTAATTTATTAAGCAGAGCCTAATACTTGTTTTAAATCTGAAATCTGATTTTCCCAAAGCATCTTCCCTTCTTCAACTTCATCTTCTTCGGCAAAATCGGTAATCATTATAGAGACATCTTTAGTAATTTCGTCTACCTGTATTCTAATTTCGAAGTAATAAGATTCACCTTCATCTTCCATCCAACGAAATTTAACACGTTCTCCACTTTTTTTTGTAAGCAGTTTTGCTTGCTCTTCAGAGCCATCCCAAATAAATTTAAAAATCTCACCACGAGAATTTACATTATCTGCATACCATTCAGACAAACCAGAAGGTGTCGATATGTATTGATAAAGCAATGTAGGTGAGGCATGTATGGGAATTTCTATTTCGTATTTAACTTTTTCGTCCATGTAATAATTATATAAAAATATTATGTCTCCAATATATACATTAATTAATGAGTTTTAAAAAAAAATTAAAAAAATATTTTAATTCACTTTTATGTTTGCGCACTATGAATTTGTTTTTATATTTGCAATCTCAAAATAATGGCGAGGTAGCTCAGCTGGTTAGAGCGTCGGATTCATAACTCGGAGGTCATGGGATCGTGCCCCATTCTCGCTACAACATTGAAATCATTGTAAATAAACGGTTTAGTCTTTCTAAACCGTTTTTTTTATGCTTAATTTTAACAAGATTATTACATTTGCATACGATAATGAATACGATACAGCATACGATTTGAAAATTAAAAAGAATTTTTCTACACCAAAAATCTATAACGCGAAAGGTGATTTAGCCAAGCGTTGGTATGTTTATTTTTACTTTAGAGATCCTGAAACTGGAAAGCTTAAGAGAATGACACCAATCTATGGTGACGCTAACTCTTATAAAACCAAAGAAGATCGTTTACAAATTTTAACACAATACCGTAAAACTCTTATTAAATTATTAAATCAAAGCTTTTCTCCTTTTAAAGATAATACTGAAGCGTTTAATAATTTTGTCTAATATTTCTACTTGTAATAACTGTAGACGCATAATAATCTTACATACTAGTTTCTGAAGCTATTATTCACAAAACAAATTAAGTAAAATAAGCGGATAAAGATTAAAACCACAATTAGCAAGTTAAAAATAGTACTTATTTATGTTATTCTAATGTAGCATACTCTTAATGCTTAAGTTAAAAATTACTAATTCAATTCTCTCCAACACTATAATAAAAAGTTAAATTTATGAGTTTTTCTGCTTAAATATCGTATAAATCACGTTTAAACGCTAAAACACGTATTTCATAAACAACACTAAATCAGTGATATATAAAATTTAAACACATTTAATCGTGTTTATTAGCGCTTTGACGTTAATTTTAAAATATTTTTTTTAATTTAGCAAAAAAAATAAATTAATTTATAGATTGCTAAATCTAAAAAAAAATATGAAAAAAATTACCCTACTAATGTTAATATGCTTCAGTGCATTAATTTCAGTTAACGCTCAAACCAAAACTAAAGAAAGAGCTAAACAATTATTAAATATTCAAGGAGAACTTACTTTTTCGTTTAAAGTTAATAGTTCTAAAGATGTAATAAGTGAAACTCAAAATATGTCTTTTGTTAATTTTGATGAATCTACAAATACTGTTACAGCTTGGGCTAACACTAAACAGTTTACCCAATTTTTAGAAAAAGGCATACCTTATACTATTGATGATGCTCAAAACGATTTAACTCCTCGTTTAATGACTAATCAATTAAATAATAGTTTAGGCAGGTTTACAAATACACTTACGTTTCCTTTAACAGCATATCCTACATATGCTGACTACGCACAGCAAATGCAGGATTTCGAAGATGACAATCCTACTTTGGTAGAAACCTTTAGTATTGGTTCTACTGGACAAGGAGATAAAGAGTTATTATTTGTTAAGATTTCGGACAATATTGGAACAGATGAGTCTGAACCAAGATTAATGCTAACCTCATCTATGCATGGAGATGAAATTGCTGGATATCCAATGATGTTAAACTTAATTGACTACATTTTAGAAGCTTATGGAAATAACTCGCATGTAGATCATCTTAGAATTAAAGACTTAGTTGAAAATGCCGAAATATGGATTAATCCTAGTGCTAATCCTGATGGAACATACCATAATAATTCTTCTAATACATCTGTAGCTAATGCTAGAAGAGGAAATGGAAATAATATAGATTTAAACAGAAACTACCCAGATAATATTGGTGGAGCACATTCTGATGGCGAAGCATACCAAACAGAAACTTTAGCTTTTATGAATATGGCACAAAATAACAAATTTGTTATTGCTGCAAATTTTCATGGTGGTATTGAATTAGTAAATTATCCTTGGGATAATACTTATGATAGACATCCAGACGATGCCTGGTTTATTGAGGTTTGTGGAGAATACAGAGATAATGCCCAAAACGATGGTTCTTCTGGATACATGGATGACGAAAACAATGGTATTACGCATGGTGCAGATTGGTATTTAGTATATGGAGGTCGTCAAGATTATATGAATCACGATCATAATACAAAAGAAGTAACAATAGAACTTTCTAACACAAAAAAACCAGCTGCAAATCAATTAGTAAATTTTTGGAATTATAATAGAGAAGCCCTTTTAGATTTCTTAGCCCAAGGAGTTTATGGTTTTAAAGGTATCGTTGAAGATGCTTCTGGAAACCCAGTTCCTGCTACAGTAAAAATAGTAGATCACGATGCGTTAGGTTCTTGGGCATCAACAGATACAAAAGGAGATTTTTATAGACCTATAAAAGCTGGTACTTACGATATAATTATACAAGCAGATGTAGATTGTTATGAAAATGTTGTATTACAAAACCAAACAATTACAAATAAACAAACAATAGACCTTGGAACCATTGTATTAAATTCTGGAGCAGCAATACCTACTATTAAAACACCTACAGTTGGTAGCACAACAGCTACTATAGATTGGTACGAAATACCAAATAACACATTTATACTTACATACAGAGCTATTGGAACTTCTACTTGGACGACTATTAATAATTTAACCACTAATACTTATGAAATTACAGGATTATCTGTTGGTCAAGAGTACGAAGTTAAAGTAAGATCTATTTGTGCCAATTCTAACACTTCAAACTATTCTGCTTCAAAAACATTTACTACGCAAGCTAGTTATTGCGCTTCTAATGGAAATAATACTGGTGATGAGCATATTAGTAAAGTAGAATTAAATACTATAAATAATAGTACTGGAGTTAGTGCAGGTGGCTATGGAGACTACACAAGTATAAGTACAGATTTAACAGTAGATACAAATTATACAATTACGGTTACTCCAACATGGACTCCAACACCCTATGCTGAAGGGTACTCGGTTTGGATAGATTATAATAGAAATGGCGATTTTACAGATACTGGAGAACAAGTGTTTACCCAAAGCGCTACAACAGCAACATCTGTTTCAGGCAGCTTCACAGTTCCAAATGGAACAACTTCTGGACCTACACGTATGCGTGTTTCTATGCTTTATAATGCTCAACCATCGTCTTGTGGTACACTTAGCTATGGTGAAGTTGAAGATTACACTGTTAATATTCTTATTGGAACTTTAGATGTTAAAGAAAACACTTTAGAACAAGTAAGTGTTTACCCAAATCCATTTAATAACACCTTAAGTATAAAATTCCCTATTGCTTTTCAGAATATTAACATTCAAATTTTTGATTTAAGCGGTAGAATTGTTTATTCAGAAAAAAAGAATAACAATAGTAATACAATTCTTAGCATTTCAAATTTAGATAAACTTTCAAACGGCACATACCTATTAAAATTAACCGATTTAGATTCAAATAAATCCATAATTAAGAAGGTTTTAAAATAAACAATTGACGAAATACATATAAAAAAGATAAAACACATCTGTTTCGTTTTTGTTTAATTAACTGTAATTCAAATGATTAAATAAAACAAAATAACCATTAATCTATTATTATTGCATTTCACAGATGTGCTATGTGTTTTTACACCATAATAAAAACTAGGTAGCCTCAACCTTATCGCTTATGAAAAATTTTACATTCAAAACAAAACTATTCGTCATTTTAACTTTTTTTGGCTTTTTAAATAGTCAGACACTAACCGCCCAATGTTCTTCAAACGGAAATGATGATTCTGCTGAATATATTGGTCGTATCCAATTAAACACTATTGATAATAGTTCTGGAGTTGGAATAACAGGTACAGGTTATTCCAATTACACTGCTTTATCCACAAATTTAACAGCAGGTTTATCTTACACACTATACATTACGCCTACATTTCTTTCTACTGCATATGATGAAGGCTATAGCATTTGGATTGATTATAATAACAATAATGACTTTACAGACCCTGGAGAACAAGTTTTTACGCAAATACCTACTAATGTTGCTCTAATTACTGCTCCATTTGTTGTTCCAAGCGGAGTAGCTGCAGGGACAAAAAGAATGCGTGTATCAATGAAATATAATGGTATTGCAACGTCTTGCGAATCCTTTGGTTATGGCGAAGTTGAAGATTACACAGTAAACATAATTGCGTCAGCTAGTCCAGAAATAGATATTACTGGTAACTCAATAAGTATTATAGATGGTAATATATCTCCATCAATTGCTGATCATACAGATTTTGGAACTTCATTAATTGGTTCTCCAATTGTTAGAACCTATACTATAAATAACAATGGCACATCAAATTTAAACATTGGCTCAATAACTATAGGTGGTACAAATGCATTAGATTTTGTAGTAACCTCGCCTCCTGCTCTAATAGTAACTCCTAGTTCTAGCACAACATTTAGTGTCACTTTTACACCAATTGCAATAGGTTTAAGAAATGCAAATATTTCTATAGTAAATAATGATAGTAATGAAAATCCATATAATTTTAATATTCTAGGAAATGGCGTAAGCGTTATAGCTAATGGTCCTGGAGGCATTACTGTAGATCTTGAGCTATGGCTAAAAAGCACAGAAGGCTTAAGTTATACAAATGGTCAAAGCGTTAGCACTTGGGCAGACCAAGGCAATGGATCTGATGCAACAGTTAATACTGCTGGACAAGAACCAACTTATAAAGATAATGTAACAGACAACATTAATTTTAATCCTGTAGTAGAGTTCGATAATAGTTTTTCAACTTTCGTATTAGATGGTGATTACTCATTCGATGATACATCAACACAATTTTTAGAAGGATCTTCTGGTTTTTATACTCAAGACATGTTTATTGTTATTATTCCTGATGAAACAATAATTAACAACTCTTTCGGGTTTATGGATGTTTTCTGTGGCGACATAGATCTTTCTTCAAATGCTCCTGATGCAACAGGAATTGGATTTGGAGATTATACAGGTAGAATAACTGGAGAAAGCATTTCTTTCGCTTTAGATAGTTATGATAATACAGATCCAGGAGATGGGTATGCTGTTCATGATGGAACTACTGCCAGTTATTCTAATGTTGGAATTATTAACACTAGAAATAATACTGCTACTACACAACAAGAATTATATTACAACGCTAACGACATAGAAACTACACAAAACGATATCGCAGAATTTACAAATGTAAATGACTCTCGTTTTTGGTTAGGAAGAAGTGAAGGATGGGAAGCTAGTTTAAACGCTAGAGTTGCAGAAGTAATAACATTTTCATCTAGATTAAGTGATACAAATTTAACAGATGAGCGCAATAGAGTACAATCATACTTAGCAATTAAATATGGTATTACTTTGGGTATAAATGGTACTTCTCAGGATTATGTAGATAGTAATGGAAGTGTTATTTGGGATCAATCTGCAAATGCTGGTTATAATTATGACATAGCAGGTATTGGTCGTGATGATAATTCTAACTTAAACCAAAAACAATCTAATAGTGTAAATAATGCTACAGATGTTCTTGGTCCTATTGAAGGCATCCTAACTATAGGATTAACAAACATATACGATACTAACAATCTTAATAAAAGCACTAACGCTAACACTTTAAATGATAAAGACTTTTTAGTTTGGGGAAACAATAATGCTAGTTTAGATGCAGCTCCAACTACTATTGCTGTAGACTTGAGCACTGGTATTACTGGTTTATCTACTCCTGTAAGCTTCTTAGGAATGCAGCGTATTTGGAAAGTTGTTGAAAATGGTAGTGATATAGGCAGCGTTAAAGTATCAATACCTCAAAATGCAATTAGAAATATAAGTCCTCCTGGAAGCTATTATATGTTTATCTCAGATACACCAATATTCGATCCAACAGCAGACTATAGGCTAATGAATTCAAATGGTGCAAACTTAGAAACATCATATAATTTTAATGGCACTAAATACATCACTTTTGGTTATGCTCCACAAATAATAGTAGAACGCTCTGTTTATTTTGATGGCGCAGCTGATTATATAGATATGGAAGACACTTTAAATTTAAATACTTCTGGCTTTACGGTGTCTGCATGGATTAAAACAGACGGGAGTTCTAACAACTCTTCAATTCTATCTAAAAGAGATGCTATCTATACTGAAGGTTACGATTTAAAAATTAACGCTTTAGGTAGAGCCGAAATGTCTTGGGGAATTTCAGGTACACAATCAATCTCTTCAAGTATTCCTATACCTCAAAATGAATGGCATCAAATTTCTATTATTTACGATGGAGCTCAAGCTAATTTATATATTGATGGTGTTTTAGACACTACCGAAACACTAACCGCTCCCGTAAATACAGACCAATTTTTCCATATTGCTGCAGCAGGAAAAAATACAGTTACTGCTCATTTTAAAGGAAATATAGACGAAGTAAGAGTTTGGGATACAGCATTAACAGAAAACCAATTAAGATATGTAATGAATCAAGAAATTCTTGATAACGCATCATTCGTAAACGGAAAAGCAGTGCCAAACACAATAACCAAAAATGACATATCATCAATATCTTGGTCAGATTTAGCAGGCTATTACCCAATGTCAATTTACACATATACAAATACAAATGATGAATCTGGGAATAATAACCAAGGTGCATTAAGGAACTTAAATACTGTAGATTTTCAAACTGCTCCATTACCTTATACTAGTGCTGTTGGAACAGATTGGAATTTAAATTCAACTTGGACCAATGGAAATGTACAAACAATTCCTGGAGCTGTTTCTATAGTAGACAATACTGTTACAGTAGATTGGAATATTGTTGAAACCAGCCATAATATTACTTTAGATAACGGTACATTACCTGCGGCAAAAAACAATAATAGAGCTGTATTATCTTTAAATGTTATTGCCAATAAATTAATTGTAACTGGAGATACTAGCACAAACTTAGGAAATGGATTAACAGTGTCTCATTACTTAAAATTAGATGGAAAAATTGATTTAAATGGAGAGTCGCAGTTAATACAAACACTAAACTCTGATTTAGATGCTACAAGTTCTGGAACCTTAGAACGTGACCAACAAGGTACTCTAGATTTTTACACCTATAATTATTGGTCTTCTCCTGTTGGAGCTACTAATAGTACATCAAACAACAATAGTTATACTTTGCCTCAAATATATAATGATGGCTCAGACCCAAATGCACCTTTAAACATAAATTTCATAACCAATAGTTATAATGGTACACCATCTTCTCTAGGAACACCAATTGGAATTGCAGATTTTTGGATTTGGAAATACGCAAACCTATCAACAAATTATTACAACTGGCAACATGTTAGAAGCACAGGCTCTATGCTTACAGGAGAAGGTTTTACTATGAAAGGTGTTACAGACACAAGCAACAACGTCTCTTTAGAACAAAATTACACTTTAGAAGGAAAACCTAACAACGGAGCAATTACTCTTAATATAGATAACGAAAGCGACTACTTAGTTGGTAATCCTTATGCCTCTGCAATTGATGCCGATAAGTTTATTTTAGACAATACTGACACTACAGGAGCAATTTATTACTGGGAACATTTTGGTGGTGGCACACATAACACTTATGGATACCAAGGTGGTTATGCTATTTACAACCTATCTGGTGGAGTTCCTGCTATAAAATACGATTACTCTGTTAGTGCTCCAGACCCAACTGGTGGTAATGGAACTAAAACACCTGGACGATTTATTCCTGTTGCTCAAGGTTTCTTTGTAACTGGAACTGCAGATGGTAGCACTATTAATTTTAATAATGATCAACGTGTTTTTCAAAAAGAAAATACAACCTCTGTATTTGTAAAAACCAATAATAATCAATCTACTAATTATCAAAATCAACAAGTAGACGATAGATTAAAAATTAGGTTAGGCTTTAGGACTTCAGATTCATTTAATAGACAATTATTAGTCACTAGAGATTATCATGCTACAAATTTAATAGATTTTGGATTTGATGCAGAAAACATAGACGACCTTAGTACAGATATGTATTGGATTGTTGATACTAAGAAATTTACAATTCAAGGTACTAATGAAATAGAGGCCTCGACTATTCTTCCACTAGGAATTAAAACTAGCGAAAGCGGTATAAACACCTTTAAAATTGATGCACTAGAAAATGTGCCTACCGATTTAGAAATCTATATCTATGATGCTGCTACAAATACAAGTCACGATATTAGAAATAATCCAGATTTCACAATAGACTTACCAGCAGGAGAGTACTTAGATAGGTTCGAACTACGCTTTAGTAATACTGAAACTTTAAATACAGAAGATTTCGAAACAATAGAAACAGGTATTCAATTCTATTTTGCAAACAATAATGAATCCATTGTAATAAACAACCCTATGCTTAAAAACATTACTAAAGTTGAAATGTTTAACATGTTAGGGCAATCTATAATTATGTATAATGATTTTGAAAATCAAGACTATATAAAACTTAGTACAAACAATATAAGTGTTGGAAGTTATATTTTAGAAATAAAAACCGATGAAGGTAAGCTATCTAAAAAAGTATTGATCGAATAGTAAACATTTAACTTCTTATATATTTTAAGTTGAAACCACAATTTTAAAAAGCTCTAAAGGAAACTTTAGGGCTTTTTAATTATTAAATACTGTATTTAATAATTAAAAACTTGTAGAAGTAACCCTTACATATATCGTTTTTACAGGTTAATTCGAGCTCTTTTTTTAGCTAGCTTACTTTAATTCATAAATTTAGAAGTGTTAAAACACCTCAATTCCTAATAAGCTATTTAATGACTAAACTTTCGCTAAAATTCGTTTTACTTTCATTTCTATTTATTGCTTTTTTTACTAATATATTCGCCCAATCTAATGGAGACGACAAAATGAAAATACGTTTAGGATTTACCTCTGTAAAAAATATTCACAGACAACTTTTAGTAACAGCAGATACTAATGCAACATCAGGAATAGGTTTTTGCTATAATGCTAATAGTTTTGAAAACCATCCATACAATATGTACTGGACAATTAGCGATAGACTGTTTTTAATTCAAGGTATAGATATAATTAATGAATATTCTATTCTAGCTTTAGGATTGGACATAAGTACAGCTGCTGTTAGCACAAAATAAATGCAAAAAGCCTGAAATTAAATTTCAGGCTTTTTCTATTTAATATTTTTAGTTTTACTTAACCGCAGTAATAAGAGCTTCTAAAGACACTTTGGTCTGATCTCCTGTTATCATATTTTTTAAAGTATAAACCGAAGTATTCATCTCCTCCTCGCCTACTAACACCACAAATGGAATCTCTCGCTTGTTAGCGTAATTCATTTGTTTTTTCATGTGCTTACCGTTGGTAATTTTATCTGGGTACAATTCTGCATTTACACCAGCTTCTCTCAAAGATTTAACTGCTTTTAAACAAAACAACGCTTCTTTATCACCAAAATTAATAAACATAACCTCTGTACTTTTTGCTATAGTTTCTGGAAACAATCCTAATTCTTCAAGTACTAAGTATATGCGATCTAAACCAAAACTAATACCAACACCACTTACATTCTTTAATCCAAAGACGCCTGTTAAATCAGCATATCTTCCACCTCCTCCAATAGAGCCCATTTTTACACCTTCTGGTGCAGAAACTTCAAAAATAGCACCTGTGTAATAGTTAAGACCACGTGCTAAAGTAACATCAAGTTGTAGCTTTGCAGATTGTAAACCTAAACTAGAAATAGCTTCGTTTATAAAATCTAACTCTTCAATACCTTTTTTTCCTTCTTCGGAAGTACTAAGAATACCTTTTAAAATTTCTATTTGAGCTTCAAAATCACCAGATAAAGAAAATAATGGTTGCAATTTATCAATCCCACTTTGCGGAATTCCTTTACCTAACATCTCTTCTTTTACCTTCTCCTCTCCTATTTTATCTAACTTATCTAAAGCAACAGTAAAATCGATAAGCTTATCGCTTGCTCCAATTACTTCCGCAATACCAGATAATATTTTTCGGTTGTTAATTTTTATAATTGTGCCTTTTAAACCTAAAGCTGTAAATACGTTATCGTACAACTGTATAAACTCTACTTCTTGCCAAAGTGAATCACTACCAACAACATCTGCATCGCATTGATAAAACTCTCTAAAACGTCCTTTCTGTGGTCTATCTGCTCTCCAAACTGGTTGCATTTGATAACGCTTAAATGGAAACTCTATTTCGTTTTGATGTTGTACAACGTAACGTGCAAATGGCACTGTTAAATCATATCTTAATGCTTTTTCTGAGATATATTCTCCTACATATTTATTCCCTAATTCATAATAAAAATCACCAAATATTATTATAGTTAAAGTAGTTAAGTACCTGTCGTCATCCTCGACAAACATCTCTAACAAAAAGTCTTTATCTAAATATGTTTGAATTTTCGTAGATATATCTGAACTTAATTTATCTAAATTTATAGATCTCTCATCAAATTTAATTTCCTTATTTCTTCTTAATACTTCAGGAAAAACATTAATGAAATTATCAAAAAAACCTTCTTTTTCTGCTTTATTTGAATTTTTCTCAATAAATGCTTTAAAATTTCTCAAAGCCAACTTAATTGACTTAATTAAATTATTATTATAATCACTAATAAAATCACCACTATTCAAAATTTTAAAAATCAAGCGATCACCTTCTTCACCATACTTCCCCATTAAAGTATCGCTATTTTCGAAACTTGGTGTTTCTATAGGTTGAAAACCAAAAGTTTGAAACTGAGATTTTATGGTACTAAAAATATAGTTACGTTTTGCAACTTGTTCTGGATTAAAATCTCTTGTTCCTTTTGGTATGCTTGGTTTTTGTGCCATATGTATTTCCTGCTAAAGCAGGTTTTTTTTAATAATTGTTTGAATTCTAAATAAATTCAGAAAACAAAAATAGTAGTTTAATTTTAAATTATTGCTTCTCGATACAATTCCTCATACTTCGGAATCACTCGAAGTGACAACGTAGTTTTGTCATTGCGAGCTTTTTCAATAAAAAAAAGCGTGGCAATCTTTTGATAGGTTACCCAAGTATAATTGAAATACAAATTAACAGATTGCCAAGTCCTTCGTCCTCACAATGACACTGTGTTTCTACTGCTAGTTTATTAACTTAGACATATACTCGTACAACTCTCCTTTTGTAATGTTTGAACCTTGCTGAATAAGTGTAAACCTATCTAAGTTTTTATCTTCGCTATAGTCTTTTTTAGCTTGTACGAATTCTACATTATCATGCATTAAGTTAGCACGTAGCCAAGCAAAACCTTCTGCTGTAGTTAAATCTGCCTCGTCTTTTACTTTAACACCAATTAAATGCATATGGTCTTCGTTTAAAGCAAACAAGTGAATGTCGTTTGGTGAAATATGTTCTAAATATTTTGCTTGGTTTAAAACACCTTCCCAAATTAAATCGCTAAAAATATCTAATTCCAATTCTGCTAATTCTGGTTTATTAGCTTTTAAATTAGTCCATTCATCTCCTGTTATAGATTGTGTCGCTAAGAAGTTAATAAACTCTTGTTCTAATTCTTCAAATTGTTCTTTTGTAAGTCTTGCGTATTTCATGAAAAAATATAATTTTTCGTTCCCATGAAAATGGGAATATTATTAATTTATTATTCTATTTCTTAATACCTAATGCCTTTGCAGTAGCGAAAGGTCTATCTGTTGCAAAAACATCTATTCCTTTGTCTTGCCATAATTTATAAGGCACATCTCCTTTAGATTCAGCTTGTTTATCTAAGTTCCCTAAAGTACCTAAAATGGTTTTTATACCATGAGATTGTACTGTTTTATAAAAATTATTTGGAGACAAACGTGTGCCTGTAAATGCTAACATATTTTCTGTAGGAATATTAGAGCCTAATAACCAACCTAACTCTTTTTCATTTCTAGCAGAAACAGATAGCAATAAGTCTGGCGCCAATTTATAGGCGTTTTTAGCTTGTTGCATGTCGTAAGTAATAATAATACAAACATCTTCTGCTTTTTCTGCTCTAATAGCGTCTATTACAGTTTCTACGTTTACACTACGTTTAATGTCTACTGTTAATATTACATTATTAGTTTTTGCCCATTTTAAAACGTCTGTAAATAATGGGATTTTAAAAGTTGTTTCGTTTCCAAAAGCATCTTTTAAATAGTAATCGCTTAACTCTTTATAGGTATGGCTTGTTAATTTACCTATTCCTGTAGTTGTACGCTCTAAACTATTATCGTGCAATAGTACTAATTTATGGTCTGTTGTTTTGGCTACATCTATTTCGTAAATAGCAGGAATACTATCGTTTACATATTGTAATGTTTCTAAGCAGTTTTCTGGATAATTTTTAATGCTTTTTCCTCCTCGATGCACACTTATAATTGGTGCTGCATTTGCCGAATATTCAAAAGCTTCAATTAACGCAGACTTTTTAATAGTTTGTGTTTCAGCTTCAGTTGAAGTTGAAGTTGAGGTATTAGAAACATCGTTCTTGCAAGACACAAAAGAGATAACTAATAATATGTAATATAAATGCTTCATAAATTGGTGTTTCCGCGACAGCGATATAATTAAAATTAATTTTAATTTTAAAAATTAGAAACGATTTTTAATAAAAAATGCGCTTCTAAAAAAATTAGAAGCGCAAATTTACGTAAATTATTATGTTTTATTATTAGAAAATGTAACGCACTCCTACTTGTGCTTGCCATCTTGATAATAATGACGTGTTGTAACCAAAAGTTTCTTGATTAGACTCGTTAAAAGAATATGTTGGTGTATTTGTAGACTGGTCTACAGACACAGAAACTGGACTTACATTGTTAGGAAGTTGTACAATTCCCCAATCGCTATTTAATAAGTTTCCAACGTTTAGAACATCTACACTTATTTGGATAGTGTTTGTTTTACCGTTTCCAACATTAAATTTATAATCTTGTAATAATTTAACATCCCACTTTCCTCTCCATGGTGCTAATGCTCCATAACGGTCTGTATAATCACCTCTTTTTTCGCTTAAGTAATCATCCTGTTGAATATATGCTTCGTAATTTGCTGCTTGAGTAGCTTGCTCTGCTGCTGTTCCAGAAAACTGCATTTGTTGTAATTCTCCTGCTGTTGGTACATATAATAAATCGTTATTCTGTCCAGAACTATCGTTATTTATGTTTCCTGCGTAAGTATAACTAAAACGTCCGCCTTGTGCATACTCAAAAAATGTAGATAATGTTGTAGACCATTTATCGTTAGCGTAAGTAAATTTCTTACTTGCTACACCAATAAATCTGTGTTTATCTCCATATTTAGAAGCACTTAAAACAGCGTCATTTGCATTTCCAGATACTTGATTAAAATCGAATGCATCACCAGTAATTTCAGCTTCAATTGAATTTACATCTTTAGAGTCTAAATGGTTATAAGCTAAACTTGTATAGAATCCTTTTCCAAACGTTTTTTGAGCCTTTAATGTATAGTTCCAAATACGTCCTTTATTAGAATTTGTAAATACATATGCATTATTACCTTTATCTGCATCTGCATAAACGGGTCTATTATCTCCAGGTGCATTTAAAGTTTCTGTAGGATTACGTAATCCCCAATTTTGAACATGCGCTCCATTAATATCTTTAGTATAAGATACATCTGCAGTCATTATTACACCATTTTCGAATTTATAATCACCACCAATATTTGTTCTCCAAACTTGTGGCCATTTATATTCGGGATCTACTATTTGAAAGAAACCATCGTCTGCTCCACTTACTTGATTACCTAACCAAACAAAAGGAAAACGACCTGTAAAAATTCCTGATCCACCACGTACTTGAAAAGTGTTATCACCTTTAACATCGTAATTAAACCCAACTCTTGGAGAGATTAATGGCTTACTATCTGGTAATTTTGTAGACTCTAAAGTAACTTCTTCGTTAGTATTTGGATTAAAATAAGTAACCGAATTGTCTCTTGTAGCTCCATTTTCTGTATTAATATACTTCTGTATTAAATCTGCAGTATCAAAATATAATGGTTTATCCATACGTATACCGTAAGTAAGCTTAAAATCGTCTGTAACATTCCACTCGTCTTGAACATAAAATGCTAATTGTCCAACGTTAAGCTCTGCTAATTTCCAACCTCCATCATTTCCTTCTCCATTAGCGTTAAATTGATCATAAGCATTTTGTGTTGCTCCTAAATACTGGTCTACTACTCCTCCTGGTTGTGCATTGTCTAAAAAAGTTTGAACATCTGGATACGGAGAAAATAATCCGTAATAAGGGAAAATACCAAAGTTGAAAGATTCGTAATTTACTAAGTTAAATGAATTTTTAAATTCGAATTTCTCAAAGTTAAATCCTACAGTAAACGTATGGTCTCCTTTAAAGAAATTCATATTATCTGTTAATTGAAAAACGCGTTGGTCTAATTTATTATTTATTGAAAATGGCTCATGACCAGCAATAATATAACTTGAACCTGCTCCATCTTGAATAGAAATTACTGGTGCTGGACCAGATAAAGGGTTTCTAAAATCGTCGAAGTGAGTGTAACCTATTTGTAATTTGTTTGTAACATCTCCAGGTAAAGTAGAATTTAATTCTATTTGAAATGAATTTAACTTATTATTAATTTCGTAACCAGAGTTTTCAAATTGTAACGTTCTAAAACTTGGACCTCTAACACCAATAGCTGTTGGATGTGCTGGCTTTTCTTTTGATGCATCTAAGAAATTGTAGATTACTGCTAATCTGTTATTATCATTGATATTCCAATCTAATTTAAAAATTCCTTTTGTAGAGTTAGAGTTGTAGTTAAAACCTTCGTATCTACCAGGATTATATCCTAGATTCAATAAAGCATTACTAACATCCATTAAGTCCTGCTCTGCAACAATAGACTCATTTACTGCACCAGTACCTCTATTTGGTGCAAAAGGAGCACCTAAATCTGTACGTTCGTCTTTTTCAAAATTGGCGAAAAAGAATAACTTATTCTTTATAATTGGACCTCCAATACTTAATCCATATTGTGTTTGTTCTAAATCTGCTTTAAAAACATCTTGTCCTTTAATTTTACCACCTGTAAGATCTTCATTTCTTGTAAAGCCATATACAGTTCCGTGAAATTCATTTGTTCCACTTTTTGTTACAGCATTTACAGATGCACCTGTAAAACCCGATTGTGTAACATCGTATGGTGCTAATGATACTTGAATTTGATCTATAGCATCTAACGAAATTGGCTGAGAATCTGTTTGTCCTCCAACTGTTGCTGCATCCAATCCAAAAGGATTTCCAAAAACAGCACCATCTAAACTAAAATTGTTGAATTGATCGTTTCTACCTCCAAAAGAGTTTCCAGAAGACGAAGGTTCTAATCTAGTAAAATCTGCTGCAGATCTTGAAATTGTTGGCAAACTTGTTAATTCTCTTCTTCCTACACTTGTTTCTGCTCCTGTACGGTCGCTACCAAAAGTTCCTGTCCCTCCCGTTCCTGTTATAACAACAGTTTCTAAAGACTGATTATTTGAAGCCATAGTAATGTCTAAGTTTTGCGTTTTACCTAAAGTTAAATAAACATCGGTAAAAGCTTGTTCTTTGTAACCAACAAAACTAATTGTAATAGAATATGGTCCACCTACCTTAAGATTAAGTAAGTTAAAACGACCATCGAAATTTGTAGCAGCACCAAATCTAGTTCCTGTTGGTGTATGTATCGCAAGTACATTGGCTCCAGGTAAAGGTTCATTCATCTCGTCTAAAACAAGACCTTTTATGTTAGATGTTGTAACCTGAGCAAAAGCCAAAGCGACAAAAAACATAAGTAAAACTGAAAGTAATTTTTTTTTCATTTCGTAGTGAGTTGTTGTTGTTATATTTAATCATGCTTGCATAATTAATTCTCTACAAAATTACCAAAAAAAAAGCCACTTATAAATAAGTGGCTTTTTAATATTAATATTTTATTAACATAACGTTAACAAAATTTACTTTTTAAGCTTGTGCTACAACTTCAAACTGAATATCTGCAGATACTTCTCTATGTAAACGAATAGATGCATTGTATAGACCTAAACGCTTAACATTCCCACCTGTTACTAAGATGAATTTCTTATCTATAGTGTGACCTTCTTTTGCTAAAGCTTCTGCAACATTAATATTGTTTACAGAACCAAATAACTTGTCTCCTTGACCAGTTTTAGATGCAATCTTAATTTCTAAACCTTTGATAGCATCAGAAATTGCTGTTGCTTCTTCGATTTCTTTCTTTTCTTTATATGCACGTTGCTTTAAGTTCTCAGCTAATACCTTCTTTGCAGAAGACGTAGCGATAACAGCGTGACCTGTAGGAATTAAAAAGTTTCTACCATAACCGTTCTTAACCGTTACAACATCGTCTTTAAATCCTAAATTTTCAACGTCTTGTTTTAATATAAGTTCCATTGTTATGAATATTTTATTTTAATAAATCTGTTACATAAGGTAATAACGCTAAATGACGCGCTCTTTTCACAGCTACAGATACTTTTCTTTGATACTTTAAAGAAGTTCCTGTTAAACGTCTTGGTAAAATTTTACCTTGTTCGTTTATAAAACCTATTAACCAGTCTGGATTCTTGTAATCAACATACTTGATTCCAGATTTCTTGAAACGACAATACTTTTTTTGCTTGTTCGTATCAATATTTAAAGGCGTTAAATATCTAATTTCACCTTCTTTTTTTCCTTTTGCTTGTTGCTCTATAGATGCCATAATTACGCTTTTGCTTTTAATTTAACTCTTCTTCTCTCTGCCCACGAAATCGCGTGCTTGTCTAAAGCTACAGTTAAGTAACGCATAAAACGCTCATCACGTCTAAACTCTACTTCTAAAGGATTAATGTGTTCACCATCTACGGTGTACTCAAATAAGTGGTAAAACCCACTTTTTTTGTTTTGAATTGGGTAAGCTAACTTCTTAAGTCCCCAATCTTCTTTGGATACCATCTTTGCTCCTCTACTAGTAAGAAATTCTTCGTATTTCTGTACTGTTTCCTTTATCTGCGTATCAGATAAAACGGGATTTAAGATGAAAACAGTTTCATAATGATTCATAAAAATCTATTTATTTGTGTTAAAATGAGTGCAAAAATAACTCTTTTTGTAATAACACACAATTCTTTTTACAATTAAAATAAAGTATTAGCACAGTCGTTCAATTAAGTCTAATAAAATGTTCAAATTTACATTTAAGCGATGTTTTTTGGTTTTAATCCGAATTTTTTGTAACATTGTCGATAATTAAACCCAAATAAATATACGCTATGACTCTAAATTGTGTAGTAGTTGATGATTCGGCAATACAAAGACTTTCAATAGTTAAATTGATTGAGAACAACAACTCCCTAAACCTAATTGCTGAATACAGCAGCGCTTTAGAAACAAAAAATGGCTTGAACACACATAAGGTAGACCTTATCTTTTTAGATATTGAAATGCCTGTACTTAATGGTTTCGAACTATTAGATGTGCTAAACAACAAACCTCAAATTATTTTTGTTACTGGAAAAACAGAATACGCATTTAAAGCTTTTAACTACGACGCGACAGATTACCTACAAAAACCAATTAATCGCGAACGTTTTAATCAAGCAGTTGATAAAGCTTTAGAACAACACAAACTTAAATTAGACTTTAACGAGACTGAAGGTGAGCACATTTTTGTAAAAAGTAACCTTAAAAAACGTAAAGTATATATTAAAGACATTAAGTGGATTGAAGCACTTGGTGATTACGTTAAATTAGTAACCGAAGACACTTCTCTTGTAGTTTTATCTACAATGAAAGCTTTTGAAGGCGAACTACCTGAAGGTAAATTTTTAAGAATTCACAAATCCTACATTGTGAATTTGGACAAAGTAGACCGATTTAACAGTAAAAATGTTGAAGTTGGTTCTTACGAGATTCCTTTAAGTAGGAACAAAAAGACTTTACTTGTTGACGCTTTGAATAATATTTAAGCTGAAACAAATTCTATAAAATTTAAAATCCTATTCGAGAGAATGGGATTTTTTTTGCCTAAAACTTATCCTTTCTGTCATTCCTGCGAAGGCAGGAATCTATTATAAATAAAATTAAAAGTGGATTCCTGCCTGTGCAGGAATGACAAAACCACATTGTGAATTTGGACAAAGTAGACCGATTTAACAGTAAAAATGTTGAAGTTGGTTCTTACGAAATTCCTTTAAGTAGGAATAAAAAGACGTTACTTGTTGACGCTTTGAATAATATTTAAGCTGAAACAAAAACTATAGAATTTAAAATCCTATTCGAGAGAATGGGATTTTTTTTGCCTAAAACTTATCCTTTCTGTCATTCCTGCGAAGGCAGGAATCTATTATAGAATAAGACTTAAAATGGATTCCTGCCTTCGCAGGAATGACATAAAAGATTTCACTTTTCAGCAGAATTAATGCAATCACACAATTTGAAACCAAATTGCTATTTCATTAATAATTATCCACATTCAAAATAACACGAACACCTTTAAAAGGACCAATAGTTTCAAAACTTGAATTAATTTTCTTTATCGCTTCTTTTGTTTTACCTAAAGATTGTGGTTGTGGAATTTTTATTAGAATATTTTTTAAATATTGATTTCTAACTCTCGACACTGGTGGGAATTCTGGGCCTAAAACATTGCATTTAAACACTTGTCTTAATGATTTTGCAAACCAATCGCTCGCAGTTTCTACCTTATTATAATCTCTATGTTTTAAGGTGATTTTTATAAGTCTATAAAATGGAGGATATTTAAAATCGCGACGTTCTTGTAACTGCTCTTTAAACATTCCAAGATAATCGTTGGTAGATACTTGTTGTAATATTTTATGATACGGATTATAGGTTTGTATTAAAACCTTACCACGTTCTTTTGTTCTTCCTGCACGTCCAGAAACCTGAAGCATGAGTTGAAAACTACGCTCATGTGCTCTAAAATCTGGAAAATTAAGCAAATTATCGGCATTCATAATACCTACAACTTTTACATTTCTAAAATCTAAACCTTTGGTTAGCATTTGTGTACCAACTAAAATATCTATTTCCTGTTGTTCTAAAGCCGTAATTATTTTCTCGTAACCATATTTCCCACGAGTAGTATCTAAATCCATTCGTGCAACTTTAGCCTTTGGAAACAGAGTTTTTGCTTCGTTTTCTATTTGTTCTGTACCAAAACCTTTAGTATCTAAATTAGACGTACCACAAGCCATACATTTTTGCAACATCGCACTAGTATAACCACAATAGTGGCAACGTAATTGACCTCTGTATTGGTGGTATGTTAAACTTACATCACAATTTGTACACTGTGGCGAATGACCACAAGTATTACACTCTACAATTGGCGAGTAACCTCTCCTGTTTTGAAACAAAATTACCTGGTAACCTTCTTCTAAAGCTTCTGTAATTTCCTCAATCATTCTATCGCTAAAATGACCTTTCATGCGTTTCTTTTTGTATTTCTCGGCAAGATCTACCAACTCAATATCTGGTAATTGCACATTGTTGTAACGACGGTTAATTTCTACTAATCCGTATTTATTTTCAATAGCATTATTATAGCTTTCTAAACTTGGCGTTGCACTACCTAACAATGTTTTAGCCTTATGTAAATGTGCTAAAACTATTGCAGCATCTCTTGCGTGATAACGTGGTGCAGGATCGAATTGCTTGAAAGATTGCTCGTGCTCCTCGTCCACTATTATTAATCCCAAATCGTGAAATGGTAAAAATATAGATGAGCGAGCACCTAAAACTATTTTCGCTTTCGCGGAATTACCCAATACTTGATTATAAACCTCAACGCGCTCATGTGCTGAGTATTTACTATGAAACACAGCTACTTGCTCTCCAAAATAATTTTGAAGACGCACAACTAATTGTGTGGTTAAAGCAATTTCTGGCAATAAATACAATACTTGCCTGCCTTCTGCTAAAATTTGTTCTATAAGTTTTACATAAACTTCGGTTTTACCAGAAGAAGTAATACCATGTAAAAGCGTTACATTTTGTGTCTCGAAAGACGTTTCTATTTGTTTAAGTGCTTCAGTTTGGTATTCGTTTAAAGCCTTGGTCTCTTCACTTTCATCGCCTTCATATTGCACACGATCTGTTTGGATATGGTATTCTTCTAAAACACCTTTATCTATTAACGTTTTTACAATTGCCGAAGAACCTCCACTCTCCTCTATCAACTCTTTAACCTTTACAGGTTTTTTAGTTTTTGCCGAAATTGAAAACAAAGTCATTACTACTTGTCTTTGTTTTTCGGCTCTACTTAAATCGTTTAACAATTCATGCAAACCAATTTCGCTAGTATATTCTGGCATAAGTTTAACATAACGAACATATTTAGGCTTGTATTTATCGTAAATTTCTTCCTGTAATAAAATAACTTCCTTTTCTATTAATCGCTTAATAACTGGAAGCACATTCTTTTTATCTAGAATGTTAGAAATCTCTTGAATCTTTAAAGTTGATTGATGATGTAAGGCTTCGTACACCAAATATTCATCGTCTTTTAAATCGGTATCTTTTATTTCCTTTTCTAAATTTCTACTAACTAGTGTTTCGCTCTCCAAAATAAAAGCATTTGGCAATGCTGCACGCATAACCTCACCTACTGTACACATATAATATTTCGAAATCCATTGCCAAAATTCTAATTGTTTTTGTGTAACAATAGGCGTTTCGTCTAAAATTTGATGAATTTCTTTGGCTTCATATATTAAAGGCGGATTGGTATGTATTGCACCAACTAAACCTGTGTGAATTTTTGTTTTACCAAAAGGTACAGACACTCGCATACCAACTTGCAAAAACTCAGATTCGGCTTTTGTAATGCTATAAGTAAACATTTTTTCCAGCGGAATGGCTAATATGACGTCTATGAAATGATTCAATTCGATTGTTGGATTATTCGATATTTAGATTACTAAATTTTTAACTAATAACTTAATACTGCTTACCGCATAACACGCTCCCAATATTGCGTTTGGTAAAAAAAACCAATATAACCTCGTACCTGCAAAATATCATTATTATCGTTATCCAAAGCTAACCTTAATTTATATGTTTTTCCGTTTTCAGGATTTATTACTGTTCCTTTTCTGTAATATTCATCATCCTTTTTCATGTTTTTAATTATTTCTAAACCTAAAATTGGTTTATTATAATCTATTCCATTGCAAAAGACACAAGGCAAATCTCTTTTTGAAGCATCAAATATTTCTATAATTTTTCCAAAGACTTTTCCGTCTCTTTTAAAAATTTCTACAATCGATTTTTTTTCCTTCGTTTCATCATCAACTGTTATCCATTGTCCAAAAACATCTTGGGCATTTCCTGAAAAGGAAATTAAAAAAATAAAAACTATTAGATATTTATTCACTTTCCTGTTGTTTTCTTAAGCCCATTAACGCCATGTTTAAATCGAAACCTAATAGCAGAATATTTGCGTTTAGCCAAAGGTAAAATAGCAATATTAATAAGGCTCCAATAGAACCATAAAGCTCGTTGTAATTTGAAAAATTCTCAATATATATTCCAAAAAAATATGAGGTTAACATTATTAATATAGTTGTAAACAAAGCACCTACAGAGAAAAAACTGGCTTTCCTACCTTCTCGTGTTCCTAGATAATATAGTGTTGCAGTTGCTAGAAAAGTAATGATAACAAAGAAAGCATATTGTGCTATGTTTGCCCAAAAACCTGCTTTACGTCTTGATTCGTAACCATATTCTTTAAAGAACTCTAAAGTGTTATCTACTACATAAATTTGAAAGTATCCTAAAAACGCTACTGTTAAAATTAGTAGTAAAGATAGAATTAATGCTACTCCCATTGCAAAGAAATATTGCTTAAAAGCGTTACGAGTCAATTGTTGATGATAGGAATTCTCGAACCCAGAAAATAGTGCGTTTACACCATTTGTCATTAAAAAAATAGCAACCACTAAAACAGTAGATAATAATCCGGTATTACTATTGTTTCCTTTTAGGGCATCAAATATATTATCGTGAAAAAAATCTGTTGTTGTTGGTGGCAATACCGATTCTAAAAAAGTTAAAAACTCGCCTTCAAAATCGTCTATAGGAATACTTGGTATAATAATTATTATAAAAAGCAAAAACGGAAATAGTGCAGTAAAAAAACTATAAGCTATTGCACTTGCTCGCGTTGTTAGTGCTCCTTTTGCTATTCCTATGACATAAAGCTCTAATAAATCGTAAAGCGATAAACCTTCTAATCCTGGTAATTTTATCTTACTCAGTAATTTTATCACAATATTAAGCACAGGAATTTTTAGCAGTTTTTGTTTTAACTGCTTTTCTTTAAGCTGTTTTTCAACAACTTTCTCTTCTATTAATTCTTCAATCCTTGCTTCCGGCATTTATATGCTATTTAATCTACGGCTTTTAAGCTTAAATCTAAATTATAAACGGAATGTGTTAACGCTCCAGACGAAATATAATCTACTCCACAAAGAGCATAATCTCTAATCGTTTTTTCGTTTATACCTCCAGAACTTTCGGTTAAGCATTTGTCTCCAATAAGCTTTACTGCAGTTCTAGTGTCTTCGTAATTAAAGTTATCTATTAAAATTCTATAAACACCGTCGGTTTTCAAGATTTCTTCAATTTCGTTTAAATCTCTAGCTTCTACTATAATTTTTAAATCGCGATTGGTATCTTTTAAATACTGCTGTGTTTTTTCTATGGCTTTAGTAATTCCGCCTGCAAAATCAATGTGGTTATCTTTAAGCATAATCATATCGTACAAAGCGAATCTGTGGTTCTCTCCTCCTCCAATTTTTACAGCCCATTTCTCTAATGCGCGAATTCCTGGAGTTGTTTTACGTGTGTCTAGAATTTTTGTTCCAGTACCATCTAGTAAATCTACAAACATTTTAGTTTTAGTCGCAATCGCACTCATGCGCTGCATAGCGTTAAGCACAAGTCTTTCTGCTTTTAAAATAGATTGAGAAGCACCTTTTACATAAAAAACAATGTCACCATAATTTACTTTACTACCATCCTCTATAAGCGTTTCTACTTTCATTTTAGGATCGACATAAGCAAATACTTGTTTTGCAAATTCTACACCTGCAATTATACCATTGTCTTTAACTAAAAGCTTTGCTTTGCCTTGTGCTGTTGCAGGAATACACGATAGCGAACTATGGTCTCCATCTCCTACGTCTTCACGAATGGCATTTGCAATTATTAATTCTATTTCTTTATTAAATTGTTCTTGAGAAATCATTGCTAAAAAATTGTTTCAGCTAAAATAATGATTGCAAATCAAAAAAATGAAATTTTTAAATTCCAAATTATAAAAAGTTTTACCTTTACCACATGACCATTAAACTCATTGCCATTGGCAAAACAGACAACAAGCAGCTTCAAGCGTTAATAGACGAGTACCAAAAGCGTTTAGGCTTTTATATTAAGTTTAATTTAGAAATTATACCTGATATAAAAAACTCTAAAAACTTAAGCGAAGCACAACAGAAACAAAAAGAAGGCGATCTTATTTTAAACAAATTAAGTGCTACTGATGTTTTAATTCTGTTAGATGAAAATGGTAAACAGCACGATAGTGTAGGTTTTTCTAATTACCTCCAAAAGCATATGAATTCTGGAATAAAACAGCTTGTATTTGTTATTGGTGGACCTTATGGGTTCTCTGAAGATGTTTACAATAAAGCTAAAGGAAAAATTTCACTCTCAAAAATGACTTTTTCTCACCAAATGGTTCGCTTATTTATTATCGAGCAATTGTATAGAGGTTTTACTATTTTAAGGAATGAACCTTACCATCATAGATAAGTTACTGTTTAACCAAAGTCATAACTTCCTTGTTTCCAGAGCGACTCATTGTAAAAGCTAAAGTATCTTTAGTCAATTTATTAATTTCTACCGCAATTTCCATTTTACTAGTTGGTGTGCAGTATAATAAACCGTTAGTAATTTTATAACTTCCTTCTGTTTTATCAGACTGGATTTTAGAAGTATAGCTTTTATCTTCTTTAAAATTGAAGGTTACATTATTATTGCAATTATCTGTTCCTGTTGCTTCATTAATCCAGCTTACACATTCCCACTCACCAATTATATTTTTTGAGTGTTCTGCATCGTTACAAGACATAAATAATACAATACATAATAGGCTAATACATTTTTTCATGGTGTTTGGTTTTGTTTAGTTAAGGCTTTAAAATTTTTACTAAGGTATACTTATCTAGCCTCATTTAATAAAAACGTTACACTTTTAGAATTATACTTTTAAGTATAATTGTATTTTTACCTTTTAAAAAACAAACCATGCAACTAGTCTTCGCTACAAACAACCTCAACAAACTAAAGGAAGTACAATCTTTAATCCCATCTTCTATAAAACTATTAAGTTTAAAAGATATTGGTTGCTTTGAAGATGTTCCAGAAACTCAAAATACTATTAAAGGTAATGCCGTCCAAAAAGCCGAATACATAAAAGAGCATTACGGTTACAATTGTTTTGCAGACGATACAGGACTTGAAGTTGAAGCTCTAAATAATGAACCTGGAGTATTTAGTGCGCGATATGCAGGACCAAAACGCGATGCTAACGACAATATGGATTTGCTTCTAAAAAACTTAAAAGAGAAACCAAACCGAAAGGCCCAATTTAAAACCGTTGTATCTCTAAACTTAAATGGTGAGTTAAAAACGTTTACTGGTATTTGTAAAGGTGAAATTACCTTAGATAAAAAAGGAGACCAAGGTTTTGGCTACGATCCTATTTTTATGCCAAATGGTTATACTGAAACCTTTGCTGAAATAGATTTAAAACTGAAGAATAAAATTGGACATCGTGGGAAAGCGGTTACTAAACTTGTTCAATTTCTGAGTACTTTATAAGGCTTGACTTTGTCAAAAAAATAGGCTAACTTCGTATTTAAACTATCGCGTATTTAAACTATCGTTTGATATAAAATATTAAAACAGTTTCATATCAGTTAACACGTTAACAGCAATAACCCTTCTCAAAAGCATGAATAAGGATTTCTCTTTCATTAAAAAGAAACTTGAAGAATTTGAATCAACGGGTAATCTAACGTCTATAATAGCCGCATATTGTGATATAAAAAATGATTCGATAGAAGAAAACACAAAAACATTATTGAATTACGGCTGGTATATTCCTGGTGATATTGAAGTCAAAAAAGTTTCTGAGGTCATCGATTTAATAAAAACTGAAAGAACAGTAGAAGCTGATTCTATCATGGTAAATTTCTTTAAAAAAAATTTAATCTCAATAGAAGAAAATTTAATTCAAAAACATAATGAAAGAAAAGCAATAATTAAAGAAGCTTTTAAAGCACATAACTCCAATATGTTTTATTCTTCTACAATTCTTTTCTTGTCACAGGGAGATGGAATAATGGATGGTAAAATTTTTCATAATAGAAAAAATTTAGAAAAGCATTTAGACAAAGAAAAAAATCCAAGTTTTGTAGAATTTTTAAAAGAAGATAGCTCACTAAATGTTCCTTCTATAAAAGTCAAAAATTCTAAATATTTCAGTAAACTTAATAGACATTCTGTTATGCATGGACAATCAGTTGACTACGGCACAGAAATAAATAGCCTAAAGGCGCTTTCTCTTTGTTGTTTTGCAAGTGACTGGTACAATCGGTATAATAATTTAAGCTACTAACACTAGCTAAAAGCAATTACGTCTGACCTTTTGCTTTGCGAAGGCCAAATCTATTCAAAAAAGATTGAAGTAATAAAATCGTTCTCCACCAAGTCCATTTTATGCGCATTATCTAAAACACCATAAGCCGTTACAAACGTAATATGCACCATCTTTTTAGATTTTGTAACCGCTTTTAAACCTTCACGTTTGGTACGTAGTTTTTGAGCATAATCTTTACTAATACTAAATTCGTCTGCATAAAATTTCATCTCACAAATGTTTATAATATTATCTTTTCTATCGATAAGCATATCTATTTGGAAGCCTTTTCCGTAGTTATTATCCTTTCTATGCAAAAAGCTATTAACGTTCGTTTCTACACCTAAAATACCTAAGGCGCTTTTAATACTATCTATATGTTTAATACACAAGTTTTCGAACGCATAACCACACCATATTTTATACTGTTGCGTTTCGCTTACGCGTAACCAATCGCTTTTATTAAGCTTATTGCGTCCTACCATAAAACTGAGATAAAATAAAGAGTACTCATCGGTTAAACGAAACAACGTATCCTTTTTACTTTTCTCTAAAGGCTCGAACGTAGATATAAAGCCAGAAGCTTCCAACTCGCTTAAAATATTGGTAAAGTAACCACCATCAGATAATTTAGTGAGTTTTAAAATGGTTTGTCTATTTAATCCGCTAGCTTTACTAGCCAAAGCTTTTACAATTTTTATATGGCTTCCAGCATTATCGAATAATGCAGGATAAAGGTTTTCGAATTCGGTAGTTAAGAAACCATCTTTTTTAAAACAGAGATCGTTAATGTTTTGCGCTGCACTTTTTCCTTTTTCTACCTGATCTAAATAATGCGGAATACCACCTAAAGATAAATACAGTTGAATAATTTGATAATGACTTAAATTTATATTTTTTTCCTTCAGAAAGGCCTCAGTCTCCTGCAACGTAAAAGGCATTAAACTAATAAGTTTGGTAATACGATTATGCAAACCGCCTTTAGCATTCACTACATGCTGAAGCATCCACGAAGCTGCAGAACCACAAACAACCACAATTATATTTTGTTGTGATGCCCAATTGTTCCACCAATGTGCTAAGGCCTCCATAAAACCAGAGCGCTTACTAGCAATCCATGGTAATTCGTCTAAAAAAACAACCGGTTTCTGTTTTGTTTTAATAGCTGCAATAACCTGACTTAACTCACTAAAAGCCATAAGCCAACTTTCTGGTTTTTTATAGATTTCCTTATTGGGAAAATAGAGATTCATCTGTAATGAAAAGTTTGTTAACTGGTCGTGTAGATTTGCATCCTTTAAACCTGTCATTTCAAAGACCTTTTCATTTTTATAAACTTCGCGTATTAAAAAGGTTTTACCAACACGACGACGACCAATAACAGCTAACAAATGTGCTTTATCATCCTTTTGCATGGCTTGCATGGTTTTACGCTCTTCTACTCTACCAATAATTCTCATATCTATTATATTACGCGGAATCTCACCAAATATAATAATTATAGCGTACTATAGAATTATAATACGCGGAAAATTAAACAACAAAATACATTCCGCGTATTATAGAAATTATTTATTATTTACTTTATATAGAAATCCAGAATAAATTAATATTAAATAATAATTTACTAAAAACAAAACTGTAGTTTTTAAAAGGCTTACGGCTATTAAATAGCACTTAAAATTATAAAAATTGAATATCCTAAATAATTACGTACCTTTGCACCTTGAAAAAACGCATATGCGTTTATTACTCCTCAGAGTGAGGATGTGTTACTAGAAGTTTTAGGTTAAGTATGTTCAATGCACTTCTATTCGTAACACCAAAATAGTTTGACATTGAAATACATAAAATAAGAATGAGCACATTCCAAGAATTAGGTCTAAACGAAGATCTTTTAAAAGGTATTACAGATTTAGGTTTCGAAACACCATCTGAAGTACAAGAAAAAGCAATCCCAATATTATTAAACGAAGAAACAGATTTAGTAGCCTTAGCGCAAACTGGAACTGGAAAAACAGCTGCATTTGGTTTTCCAATGTTGCAAAAAATTGATATTGATAGTCGTACAACACAAGGTTTAATACTATCTCCTACTCGTGAACTTTGTTTGCAAATTGCAAACGAAATGAAAGCTTACGGTAAATATTGCAAAGGTTTAAACGTGGTTGCCATATATGGTGGATCAAGCATTACAGACCAAGCAAGAGAAGTAAAGCGTGGCGCACAAGTAATTGTAGCTACTCCTGGTCGTATGAAAGATATGATTAAGCGTAGATTAGTTGATATTACTAAAATCCAATATGCGGTTTTAGATGAAGCTGATGAGATGTTAAACATGGGTTTCAAGGAAGATATTACAGATATCCTTTCTGGAACACCAGACGAGAAAAACACATGGTTATTTTCTGCAACTATGCCAAGAGAAGTGGCAACTATTGCAAAAAAATTCATGAATGAGCCTCAGGAAATTACTGTAGGTCATAAAAACCAGAGTACAGATACAGTATCGCACGAATACTATATGGTAAACGCTCGCGATCGTTACCAAGCTTTAAAACGTTTAGCAGATGCTAATCCAGAGATATTTTCAGTAATATTTTGTAGAACAAAACGTGATACACAAAAAGTAGCAGAAAACTTAATTGAAGATGGTTACAGTGCAGGAGCTTTACATGGTGATTTATCTCAAAATCAACGTGATATTGTGATGAAGCAATTTAGATCGCGTCAAATACAAATGCTTGTTGCAACAGATGTTGCTGCACGTGGTATTGATGTAGACGATATTACTCACGTAATTAATTATCAATTAAGTGATGAAATAGAAACCTACACACACCGTTCTGGTAGAACTGGTCGTGCTGGAAAAACTGGTGTTTCTATGGTTATTGTTTCTAAAAGTGAAGTACGTAGATTAAAAAGTATCGAACGTATTATTAATAAGAAATTTGAATTAAAAGAAATTCCTAACGGAATGGCTATTTGCGAAGTACAATTAATGTCTTTAGCAAATAAAATACACAATACAGAAATCAATCATGAGATTGATAAATACTTAGAAGATATTAATGCACTGTTTGAAGAGACTTCAAAAGAAGAGCTTATTAAAAAATTCTTCTCTGTAGAATTTACACGTTTCTTTAATTATTACCAAAAATCGAAAAACTTAAACGTTGCAGCTGGAGATTCTGGTCGCGATAGTGGTCGTGAATCTAGCGGAAGCGCAGCACGTTACTTTATAAACGTTGGTGAGAAAGATGGTTTCGATTGGATGAAATTAAAAGATTTCTTAAAAGAAGTGTTAGACTTAGGTCGTGACGATGTCTTTAAAGTAGATTGTAAAGACACGTTCTCTTTCTTTAACACAGAAAAAGAACACCAAGAGAAAGTATTAGCTTTCTTTACAGATTATAAGCATGAAGGTCGTTTTGTAAACGTTGAAATCACTGAAGATAAACCAAGTCGCGGTGGACGTGGACGTGGAGGATCTGGTGGATCTGGTGGAGGCGGAAGACGTCGTGAAGGTGGATCTGGTGGAGACAGAAGAAGATCTGGCGGTGGAGACAGACGCTCAAGTGGTGGTGGAGACAGAAGACGCAGCGAAGGTTCTGGAGACAGAAGACGTGGAAGCGACGACTCTCCAGCTCGTTCTAGAAGAAGTGATGGTGGAGATAGAGATAAAGGCGAATTTAAAACTACGCACTCAAGATCTGGACGTTCTAGAAGAAAAGATTAAACTAGAAGAAAATAGTATATATATAAATCCCAAATCTTTACGGTTTGGGATTTTTTTTATCGTTTTAATGTAAAATGACCTTTATAAATCTGCTCGTTATTTGGACGTTTAACTACAAACCAATAGTCTGATGTTGGCATATTTTTACCATTATATGTTCCGTCCCAACCTCGACCTAAAGGGTTAAGTATTTTTAATAATTTACCAAACCTATCGTATATTAATATCTCTAAATCAGGATCAGTATTAGAGGCATATATTTGCCAAAAATCGTGAACTGTATCTCCATTTGGAGTAAAGTAATATGGATAATATAATAAGTAAACTGTTTCTGCTATTACACCACAGTTATTTTTATCTCTTACATAAACAGTATACTCTCCTACTCCCAATCCAGTAAAAACTGGACTGTCTTGAAAAGTAATATTATCTATTGAATATTCGTATGTTCCTATTCCATTCGCTATAACAGAAATTACATTATTATTAGCAGTCCAATCTTGAATATTTATAGTTTCTATAACTGCTTCGTCTGAAGCTATAACAGTAAAATTATGCGTTGCACTGCAGCTTTCTTGAACAGACGGATATACTGTAGAGACTGTTAAACTATAATTTCCAGCTTCGCTAATTGTTATTGATGAAGTTGTTTCATTAGTACTCCATAAATAAGTATTGAAACCTGTTTCGGCTTCTATAGTTAACGTTTCACCAACACATATAAAATATCTAGTTTCTAGATTAACTACTGGTTTATCCAAAACACCTATTATAAAGCTAGTAACATCATAACAATTACTGTTATTTGCTTTTTCAATTCTTGCATAAATAGTTTCAGTAGAACTTACATTATTATATGGAAGTTGCAACTGGTTTTCATTTAAATCTGCATCAGCTTGGTTTAAGTAATAAGTAACTATAAAACTACCTGCTTGATTGTTTATTACTTCATCATTTAATTGAGAAAGGTTAAATGCCTCTGTTCCATCATTTAAATCATCGCATAAATACATGTTATTTGGTTGATAAGCGATAATTTGTCCATCTATAATAATATTAAAACTATTAGTATCGAAACATAATGAATTACTACTGTTCTCTATACGAACATGAATTGTCTGAGGATTGCTTTGTGTTTGAAAACTATTAGACAAACTATTCGTTCCATTTTGTGCATCATTAGCATTCAAATGGTAAGTAATATTAAAACCTGACGAATCTTGATTTTGAAGAATTTCTGAATTAAAACTTGTTAAATTAACAAGTTCAGAATTATCATTTTCTACACCATCACAAAAAACAGAATTTGTAACAGGATTAGCTATTGGTTGTTTACTAACTATAAGGTTAAAAGTAGTAATATCGTAACAATCGCTATTTTGAGAATTATAAATCTTTGCAAAAATTTCTTGAGGCATTACTGTATTTGTATATAAATTATCTAATATATTTTGATGATTTATAGCATCTTGCTCAGACAAAAAATAAGACACATTATATTGCGTTTGAGACTGACTTCCGAAGATTTCGTTAGATTTAGCAGGTAGATTAAACGCTGCAAACTCATCGTTACTTACATCATCGCATAGTATATAATCACTCACAATATTAGCAACTGGTATTTCACTAATTATAACTGTGTTAGCAACAGTTCTTGATGAAATACTTGTGTCTATAACAGCAGACACATTGTAAGTACCAGCAGCAGTATAAGTATGCGTAGGACTCACTAAATTAGAGGTGTTTCCATCTCCAAAATCCCAAAGTATTGAATTAATTGTATCTGTGGTAGAAGTTTCTAATGAGAACGTTGTTGTATCACCTAGACAAGTATTTTCAACATTAAACTGCACATTAAAATAAGACTGAATAAATGGTGGCAAACCTAAATAGCAAGTCCTTCCATTTAATTCTAAACCTCTATTAATATAATTAGCTCCTGTGCCAACAACATTTGGTTCTTCAATAATATCTAAAAATATTTTATCCTCGTTTGTCAAGTATATTTTTCCATCGATAGCTAATTGTATTGCTCCAATAAAATCGCTGCCTTGATATAATGTTTGCTGCGAAGTTGTTATGCTGGCAAGAGTATAAGTGCTCAAATCGAACTGGTACACTTTAGATAAATTAATACCATATAACAACTCTGAAATGTATAAAAGATTACTGTTTGGAGAAAACTCAACGCCATAAGTTCCTCCACCAGAATTTGCAAATACTGGATCTACAAGTGTAATAGGATTAGACACAATACCTGTAGCACTATTGAAGTCGAAAATCTCTACTCTACTACCTGTTCCATAAACCGATAACGCTAATTTTGAAGCGTCTGGCGACATTTTTAGATAACCTATAGTTTGTTCAATATCTGGAGAGTCATAAACATAACCAACAGAAGAGACTACTGGAGCCATAGTTACTCCACTAGGAGTTACTTTATAAGCTATAAAATCTTGACTTTCCCAAGAATGGCTAACGACCCAAATATCTGTTTGATTGGCATGCTCTACAGCCGAAATCTTCTCTGCAGTTGGAACACTTAACAGAATGTTCTTATTCGAAGTAATATCTCCATCTCCATTGTTTAGTGTTAAATCTACTTCAGAATAACGTAAACCATTTGCTCCACCTATATCATCTACAGTAAAAATATAATAAACAGAAGTATCGTTTGGTTTAGGTACAATTATTCCTGATTGCGTACTAGATGGATCTCCTAATAAACCAACACCATTAGGCATAACGTTGTGGTTTTTATCCCAAACAGAAATACCATCTGTATAAAATAAAAGATTGCCATTAGTATCGCTAATTGTAGAACAACCTTCGCTTGTACTCAATTGCCCATCTGTTAACACAACTGGAGTTCCAGAATTAAAATCTAATCCTGCGTTTCCTCCAAAATACCAAATAGCAGCTTCGTTTTGTGCGTTTCCTTCTATAGAAAAAAACAAAAGAACACTCAATAATATATAGCTAGCCTTATTCATTTTACTATAAAAATTAATCATAAAGCAAAATATAATATATTATTAATTAATAATCTCTTTTAAAGAACAAAACTGGTATTATATATGTTAATATTTACTCAAACATTGGCTAAATAATACATAATTAGCTTTTTGTTTAGTACTTTTATGCCTTACAAAACAAACATGAAACACTTTATAGCCTTACTTTTTTTAATTATTAGCTCATCATTCGCATTTGCTCAGGTAGAGGAAGCAGATAAGAAAGAGGCTGTTGAAGGTGTTATAATAGACTCTCAAACTAATGGTCCAATAGACAATGTAAACATTGTAAACCTTAATCAGGTAATTGGTACATCTACTAACGATAAAGGAGAGTTTAAACTTAAAGCAAAAGTAAACGACACATTACACCTTACTTATATTGGTTATAAATCTATTAAAGTTCGTGTAACTAACGATTGGTTAAAATTTGGAAGTTCTAAAATTACCTTAACAGAACTAGCACTTGCCTTAGAAGAGATTGTTGTAAACGAATTACAGCTTACAGGTTACTTAGAATTAGATATTAAGCAAGTACAAGTAAATACTAATTACCGTTATAGCATCTCTGGTTTAAGAACAGGCTACGAAGCAGGAAATAACAAATCACCAAATACTATTAGCAAGGTTTTAGGCTCTATTTTTAATCCGTTAGATTTTCTCTACAACACATTTAGTAGAAAAGGCACAGAATTGAAGAAGCTTAAACAGATGAAAAAAGACGACGAGATTAGAAATCTTTTAGCGTCTCGTTTCGATAGAGAAACATTAATGGTTTTATTACAATTGACTAAAGTAGATTTAGACGAAATTGTATCGCAATGTAATTACTCTAAAGATTTTATAAATAAAGCAAACGATCTTCAAATGCTAGACGCCATTAGCCAATGCTATGAAGAATATAAGGTATTAAGCCGTGATAGAAAACGTGGTTAATTAGTTTTAGTCACACTATACAATATAAAAGCCTCAAAAAATCTAAGATTTTTGAGGCTTTTTATTTTGTGTTCTATTTCACTGAGACTAGTGCGTACTAAAAACTATTCCTTCTCATAATAGCGCTCAATAATTTCTGAATAACTTTTAATCGTTTTTTTACACCAATCGAGACGTTTTTCTAGTTTTTCTTCTTCAGTTAATTGCCAATTAATATCTGTTTTTTTCAACTTTGTAGTCACGTGTTGCAGTGTTATTGCAGCAGAAACCGAAATATTTAAACTCTCTGTAAAACCTACCATCGGGATTTTCATAAAAACATCTGCTTCTTTTAAAACGGCTTCAGATAGTCCTTCAGTTTCCCTTCCGAAGAAAAAACAAGACTTCTTAGTTACATCAAAATCGTGCAACTCACAATCGTCTGTATGTGGTGTTGTTGCCACAATTTGGTAACCATTATCTTTTAAATCTTTAATACATTCTTTTACAGATTGGTATCTATTTAAATCTACCCATTTTTGGGCTCCCATTGCAATTTCTCTATCTATACGCTTGGTATTTGTTTCCTCTACTATACTAACTTCCTGTATGCCAAATACATCGCAACTACGTATTACAGCACTTGTGTTATGTAATTGGTAAACATCTTCTGTTGCCACTGTAAAGTGTTTTGTGCGGCCTTCTAAGACTTTATGAAAACGTTCTAATCTGTTTTCTGTAAGATAGGTTTCGAGATGTTCTATAAGTTTAATATCAATCATAATGTAAAAATAAAAAAACCTGATACAAATGCATCAGGTTTTTAAAATCTATATTTTTTTTGTTTAGTTACTTCCTATGTTGCCTTGTGCAATTAAAAGTGAAAGGTCATTTTCAAAATGAACATTTACATAACCGTTTACTGTTAAAACATCGTTGTACACAAAAGGAGTCCCATCGTCAAGCATTTCTATGTTTGTATGACTAGAGCCTGTTGTACCATTTACCATTTTAAAAGTAAAAAGAATTGGTCCTCCTGTTGCTGCATCATTTGCATGAATATGAGCAGGAAGCATGCCACTAGCAGGAGTTCCTTCTAAATTAAAAATAGCTAAAGCTTCACCATTTAATCGCTTTTTAAAAGTAATTGTACCTGAAGCATCTGTTAAATCGCGCTCTTCTAAATCGTAAGTTACTTGATCGCTTGTTAATTCGTTTTGTCCAATATCTCCATTTGCTTTTGGAGTATTTAAATTTACATCGTTAGACTTAATCTCAATATAGCCATCGAAATTTAATAATTCTTCATAAGAGATTGGTGTATCGTCATCCAATTTGGTGAAAACAGTTGTACTCATTCCCGTTTCTCCAACTACAGTATCTAAAGTTAAAGCAATAACTTCTCCATCGTTAGCAGCATTGTCCATATATAAAAAGGCAGAATGATAATCGTTATCAATAGTACCTATCATATTTAATTCAATACTTAATGTAAAATTAGAATTTTTAATAAAACGAACTGAACCAGAAATTTCAGAGTTACCAACTGGGTTCAATATATATGTTTTAGATTCTAAATCTGTTACTTGGTCTGTTTCTGCATCGTCCGATCTACAACTAGATAATAATACTAATGGTAACAATACAAAGACTTTAAAAAATGTTTTCATTTATTGATTAGGTTTTAATTATTGTTTTAATAGCTAAACAAAATTACAGATTAATCATAAGTCTGCCAACCATAAAAGAAATAATACTAACTTTATAGCTTTAAGACTTTATTAAACTAAAACAAGCCTTAAGAGGTTTAACCAAAAAATATGATGATTAGCAAACAACATGTGATCATAAAAAAACAATAAAAACAAATACATGAAACACATTGTTGCACTTACAGGAGCTGGAATGAGTGCCGAAAGCGGACTTAAAACCTTTAGAGACGCAAATGGGCTTTGGGAAGGACATAACGTTATGGACGTTGCTTCTCCCGAAGGTTTTAAGGCTAATCCTGAATTAGTTTTCGATTTCTATAACCAACGTAGAAGACAATTATTAACGGTTAAACCGAATGCCGCACATTTTGATTTAGCAGCTTTAGAAAGTACTTACAAAGTAACTATTATCACTCAAAATGTAGACGATTTACACGAACGTGTAGGTAGTAGTAACGTGTATCATTTACATGGCGAATTATTAAAAGTGCGTTCTATTAAAAATGAAGCCGTAGTAAAACCTTGGACTGCCGATTTAAATCTTGGTGATTTAGACGAAAACGGACACCAATTGCGACCGCATATTGTTTGGTTTGGTGAAGCTGTACCAATGATTGATAAAGCGGTAGAAATATGTAACACAGCAGATGTTTTACTTATTATCGGCACCTCTATGCAAGTGTATCCTGCTGCTAGCTTAATGCATTATGTACCAGAAAATACTGCTACTTATTTTATAGATCCGAATCCTTCTATTGGTGATTCTAAAAACTTAACCGTTATAGAAGCCACTGCAACCAAAGGTGTTAAACAATTTATTAATCTACTGTAATTAAATGAAGTATAGCTTACTCGTATTTTTAATGTGTTTTACTGTTTTTAGCTACAGCCAAGAAACCGAAAACGACTCTACTTACATTACTTCTTTTAAGCATAAAATAATGCTGAAAGCAAATATTAATACACAAACAGAATCGTATTCCATACAAAATAACGACACCGAGAATTTTAGCTTAACGGCTAATAACAATTTTAAATTTACGCTATCTGCTAATTATGAATTTCTGGGTTTAAGTATTGGTTTTTCGCCAAAAGCGAAAAACTTACCTTATAAAACGGCTTTTCAAGATATTAAAATCCGTTTGTTCTTAAAGCAATGGATACAGAATATTCAATACAGACGCGTTCGTGGTTTTTATAGAGATGGTGAAATATTAGAAGGTGTGCAAGAGGAGTTTCCTAACTTTAAAACCATAAGCTGGAATGGAGCAACGTCTTACGTTATGAATCCAAATTTCTCACTAAAACACGTATTATATAATACCGAGTGGCAACGCAAAAGTGCAGGAAGCTTAATACCAAGTTTACGTTATGGTTACCAGCGTATTTCGGATTATGTAGAGAATGAAAAAGAAGCTCAAAATTTCTATAACATTTCTATAGCTTCAGACTATTACTACACTTGGGTTTTAGAAAAAAGCTGGTTTGTTACGCCCTCTATTTCTCCTGCTATTGGTGTACGTTTTACAAACTACGCTTTAGGCGATATAAACGAACAAAATACTTTATTTACTACAGCTTTAAACTTAGGTCTATACTTTGGTTATACCTCTCCAGACTTTGTTGCAGGTGCTAATTTTAATTTCGATTCTAATGCATCGAATGCCAAAACAAAAACCAATATTATTAGCGATAGAAGTTATGCAAAACTCTATTTTGGGTATCGTTTTAATGCGCCTAAATCTGCAAAAAGAAGTGTAGATTGGATTAAAGAAAAAGTAAAAAAGAAGTAAAACCTATAGGTCCATTTCTTTAATACTCTTAATACGGTTTCTTTCTAAAAAGGCATCAATAGTTTCAAAATGCTCGATAACACGTTGGTCTTTAAATTCGAATACCTTTTGAGATAAACCTTGTAAGAAATCACGATCGTGAGATACTAATATTAATGTACCATCAAAACTTTGAAGCGCTTCTTTTAAAACATCTTTAGATTTTAAATCTAAGTGGTTTGTAGGCTCATCGAGAATAAGCAAGTTTACAGGTTCTAGTAATAGTTTTACCATTGCCAATCTGGTTTTTTCTCCTCCAGATAATACACTTACTTTCTTTTCTATATCGTCGCCTTTAAACATAAAACGACCTAAAATATTTTTAATTTGTGTTCTTACATCGCCTTTTGCTACTAAATCTACTGTTTGAAAAACAGTTAATTCTGTATCCAATAAAGCGGCTTGGTTTTGTGCAAAATAACCAACCTGTACATTATGGCCTAAACTACACTTCCCTTCTACTTCAATTTCGCCAAGAATAGATTTAATCATGGTAGATTTACCTTCACCATTTCTTCCTACAAAACTTACTTTCTCGCCTCTAGCAATAGAGAAACTAGCATTTTTAAATACCGTAAGATCGCCGTAGCTTTTAGTTAAATCTTCTACCATTACCGGATAATCTCCAGAACGCTGTGCAGATGGGAACTTTAGTTTCAAGGCTGCAGTATCCACCTCATCAATTTCTATAATTTGTAACTTCTCAAGCATACGCTCTCTAGAGGTTACTTGGTTTGTTTTAGAAAAAGTACCCTTAAAACGATCAATAAATTGTTGATTATCAGCAATAAACTTTTGTTGCTCTTGGTATGCTTTTACTTGGTGTACTCTTCGCTCTTCTCTTAATTGTAAGTAATGCGAATAGTTAGCCTTGTAATCGTAAATACGTCCCATAGTAACTTCTATAGTACGATTGGTAATATTATCGATAAAGGCTCTATCGTGAGAAATAACCATTACCGCATTGGCTTTATTAACTAAGAAATCTTCTAACCAAATTACAGATTCTATATCAATATGGTTTGTAGGCTCATCTAATAAAATTAAATCTGGTTTCTGAAGCAAAATTTTAGCCAACTCAATACGCATTCTCCAACCTCCAGAAAACTCGTTAGTTAATCTTGTAAAATCTTCTTGCTTAAAACCAAGACCTTTTAGGGCTTTCTCTACCTCAGCATCGTAATTAACATCTTCTAAAGCGTAGAATTGCTCGCCTAACTCACTTACCTTCTCGATAATAGACATGTATTCGTCGCTCTCGTAATCCGTTCTTGTTTCTAGGGCTTTATTGTACGCGTCCATTTCACTCTTCATTTTAAAAACGTGAGCAAATGCTTTCGATGCTTCTTCAAAAACAGTACAATTATCTTGTGTTAGCAAATGCTGCGGAAGGTATGCGATTACAGTTTCCTTTGGATGACTTATTTTTCCTCTAGTAGGACTTTGAGCGCCTGCTACAATTTTCATCATAGTAGATTTTCCTGCTCCATTTTTTCCCATAAGTGCAATCTTATCGTTAGGATTAATAACGAAATTTACATCGCTAAATAACGTTGTACCACTAAATTCTACTGCTAAGTTATCTACTGTAATCATATTTATTTCTTTGAGATTGCGAAATTAAGAAAAAGGCTAATATTCTCTTTATTAAAAGTTGACTTTATAAAAAAAATAGTCGAACTTCGAATTTAAACTAACTGCTGATATAAAACATTAAAACAGTTGTATATCAAGTAATACGTTAATTTAAATTCGAAACACCTAAAAACAAACTTCTTAAACCTCTAAATCCAAAACAAAAAAATGGAGGAGTTAGTTGAGATTGGTTGCGAATAAAACTACTTACAATAATATATTAAACACTTCTATAACTACCCTTAAATTTCAGTATTTATAATACTTGACTTAAAAAAAATAGTCAAACTTCGAATTTAAGCTACTGATATAAAACATTAAAACGGTTGCATATCAGTTTAACTGTTGGGCGTAAGCTAAGAATATTGAATCCAAGAAATACGATTTAAATTATTGTGGCGTTTGAAAATTTCAGGTGACTAACAGAATTGGAACTCCAATTGCACGTTATTGGATTATAATAAGTACCTTGACTAAAACAAAATGACTAAATTATGAATATGACCAAATTAATTTTTCTAATTTCAATTTGCTATATAGCAACCTCTTGTAATCAAAACAAAAAGTCAAAGGACATTAATCCAAATACATCCATTGATACCATAAAAGATAAAGTCTCATTGACAACCGACTCCTCAAATGTAGAAATAGACGTTGTCAAAGTTTCCCCAAATAATTACAAAGTACTACTAGAGAATGAGTATGTAAGAATTGTAGAGTATACTCTTAGGCCGGGAGAAAAAGATAATTTGCATAACCATCCTGCCAAAACAGAATATGTAGTATCAGGTGGAAACATAAGGGTCTATCCAGAAAACGGACAACCTGTTGACTATAATGAAGTAACTGGAACGGTTTTTTGGGCGGACAAAACAACAAAACATTATGTTGAAAATATAGGCAACACAACTGTTAAAATCCTCCTCCATGAGATAAAATCGGTTAAATAACAATGACGCTAAGAATTTAATATTGAAATAATACGGAATAACCATTCGTTTATGGTGTTTAGTGGCCAACACTCTATAATATTGCTGGTGCAAGGCTGCTTACAAAAATTATTGCAGATTTTCTATTCGGTTTGTATTTGCACAAATTAGTTACCTAAACAACGCAACTAATCTTATACCAAACGTTAGCAGAAATTTGAGCAGACCAACAACTAATGAAATATTTTATACCATTTATACTACTAATTACAATTTTAGCTTACGGACAAGTTAAGCGAACAGAATTTCCTCTTGCGCTGAATATATTATTGATTGTGTTAATTTTTTTAACCTCTTTTTTAGAAGATTATGCCATTTTAAATAATGACTACGAATCTGACTTTAAAATTCGTAGTCAAACAAAAAAAATAAGTATTTTTTCATTCGTTATTGCATCATTTTGGACAACTCTTTTAATTATTAATGATAATTATAGTAACGTGATTTTTATTATTTTGATTTTTTGGGTGCATTCAATAGTTGAGTTTATTATGCATTTTATCTATAATGCAAAAAAACCATTCACAATATTTATCAAAGACAACGAACTAATTTTAAATAAACGTTGGCATCCGAAAAGAAATCTGAATGAACTCACTCAAATCCAATTTGACCGATTTAGTAAAAATTTAAAACTTGATTTCAAATCAAAATCTGAAATCTCAATAAAAACTACGGAATATAACGCTGACGATATTCAAAAATTATTAGAAATTCTAATAGAGAAATCTGAAAACAATGTTTTTATTCCGAATAATTATGAACCGAAAATAAAAAACAGCTGCTAATATCGTATAAAAATAATGCGTAATTTAGAGCGTTTTTGTTACGTCTGATTTTCCTGCGGAAAATCCTCGCATACAAAATGCTAACTTAAGTTATACATAACCGTTAATTTAAATTCGAAACCACCTAAAAACAAACTTCTTAAACATTTAAACCTCAAAATCGAAAACAAAAGAGTACTTTCGCGCACTATTAAAAATAGCATTTATTATGAAGCGTATTAACGAGTACAGAAAATTATTTCAAGTTGAAGCAAAACCAACACTTGGAGAGCTTAAAAAGAAGTATAGAAACCTAGTAAAGGAATGGCATCCAGATAAGTTTCAAGATGAAGATGAAAAAGCTGTAGAGGCTGAAGAAATGGGTCGTAAGGTTATTGATGCTTACCACTTTTTAGTAAGTATAGCTCCAGAAACTCACACTGCTAATTTAGAAGAATACAATACCACTATTACATCTCCAATTATGGATTGGAAACATAAAGGCTTACTTTTAGAAGTAACTTTTTTAGATGGTAATACCTACGAGTACTTTGGTGTAAATAAAGCATTATACATTAAATTTTCTCAAAGTGATAAGCAAACGCGTTTTGCTAAACGTAGTATTTTTAACTCGTTTACATACAGAAAAATTAAAAAGAAAGAAGTTGTTGCTTAATTAGCAAGCAAAACCTTAACTATAAAAAAGCCTCAAGAAATTAATTTCTTGAGGCTTTTTTATAGTTATTCACTATACTGTAGAAGTGGACTCCTGCATTCGCAGGAATGACAGAGGATACTATCATCAATATTACGAAAGTGGATTCCTGCTTTCGCAGGAATGACAAAACGAATGACAGAATACTATTCCTTTACACGTTTTAAATCTAAATCTTGAAAATCGAAACTAAAATCGATGTTTGGAGAAATACCTTTTATAGCAATACTTTGTGCTTTCTCTTTAGCATCTAAACTAAAAGTAACAAAGGCATCTGCATTCATATCTTGGTATTCCCACTTTACTGCAAAGGTATTATCTTTATAATATTGTAATTCTCCATTTAGTTTTGGTGAGCGCAAAAACTGAATGTATAGTTTTCCTTTTTTCTTAAAAACTTGGGCTTTACCAAACCAATTATCTTTATAAAAACCAGTATATTTTTTATGCTTAATATGCGAAGCATCTACAGTAGCAATAGCATCCCATACTTTTTTTGATGCATCATCATTTCCAGTAGCGCGTTGTTTATAATATGCTGCGTATTTATCTACCCAATTAAAATTGTCAAGACCTAAATAATCGTCTGTTATAGCATTTGCTACAGCCGAGAATAATGCACCACCATCGTCGCTAGTATTGGTTAAAATAACAACACCAAGGTTAAGATCTGGAATTAAAACGGTGTTAGAAAGCATTCCTGGTAATCCGCCTGTGTGTTCTACTTTCATATTACCTTTTACATCAGATAGAAACCAACCTAAACCATAACCTGCAAAGTGAGAATTGTATCTTGGATTTGGATCTGCACTCATAACAGTGTGTACTCTCCACATTTCGCGATGATTTTTTTCTGAAAACAATTGCTGCTTCAAACTGTCTCCAAATTTTCCTTTATTTAATTGTAGTAACATCCATTGCGAAAGATCATCTACATTAGAGAAAATACCACCTGCAGCACCATTCATCATTTCTTTAAAAGTTGGTATTACTCTAATCTCACCTTTTTCCACTGCATGCGATGATGATAGATTACTGGTGTCTTTTATTCTATCTAAAGAAGCATAGGTATTATCCATAGCCAATGGTTCTAGAATATTCCTTTTAATATAGGCCTCCCAAGTCATGCCACTTTTTCTTGCAATAAGCTCTCCTGCTACTATGTATAATAAATTATCGTAATCCCATTTGGTTCTAAAAGCCGATTCTGGTTTAAAATATTGAAAACTACTTAGTAAATCTTCCATTTTAAAATCTGTACCATCGGGAAAAAACATTAAATCTCCCATTCCTAAACCTAAACCGCTTCGGTGTGTTACTAGATCTTGGATGTTGAAATTATCTTCAACATATTGATTATACATTGTAAACTCTGGAATGTGATCTTTTACTTTATCTAGCCAGTTAATTTTTCCTTCTTCAACTAAAATCGCCAAAGCGGCAGTTGTAAATGCCTTACTATTGGATGCAATAGCAAACTGAGTGTGTTCGTTTACAGGACTTTTAGAGATAATAGATTTAACACCATAACCTTTACTATGAATTACTTTGCCATCTTTTACAACAGCAACGGCACAACCGGCAACATTAAATTTACTCATAGCATAATTTACTAATGAGTCTACTTGCTTAGTATTCATTTGGGCATTTACCATAATGGTAAACCCTAATAATACTAATAGCATTGTTTTTTTAAGTGTGGTAAGTTTCATAATTATGGTTTTTAATTAATAGCGATTATATTAAAAGATAAACTATTCTTTTTTATTCTTCTCCTCTATCCATCTACTCATAAACTTTGTACTCTGCATGGTATGATGCATAAGCATGCTTCCTGTAAAGTTATTTCTTCGGTGGATTTCTAATGCATTCTGGGTGTTTTCAACTTTAAGAAGAAAATCTTTAGTGTAGAGTTGCTTATCGAAACGAATATTGATAATGTTTATTCCTAATTTCTGTTTTCCTGCCCAGAAAATTTTATTGTTATAGAGTTCTACTGCTTTTTCGGCAAAGTCTTCAGGAGCATCCTCTATAAATCCATTAGGTTCTAAATTGCCATACATACCTTCTGCTCCAATACTTGTAGTAACACATGGCACACCATTTAACATGGCATCTAAAATTTTACCTTTTAAACCTGCTCCATAGCGCAATGGTATTAAACAAATTTTATAATTCTGCATAAGACTACTAACATTGTCTGCATAGCCTTTTATAATAAAGCCTTCCTTTTCGTTATTTAACTGCTTTGCGTGTTCTGTAACATAAGCACCATAAATATGAATTTCGGCTTTAGGTAGTTTTTTTCTAATAAGTGGCCAGATATTTTCTTTTAAATGTATCAATCCATCTACATTTGGTTGATGTAGAAAGTTACCAATGGTAATAAAATGTTCTCGTTTTTTAAAATCTGGTAATGCTTTTTGCGATTTCTGAGATATAGAGTCTACTAAAAATGGCAAGTAACAAAGTAAGCCATCGCTAACATGAAATTGTTGACTTAAGATTCCCATTTCTACTTCCGAAATGATAATAGACAAATCGCACCTATAAATACTAGCGACTTCTCGCTTTGCAGTATCGTTATATAGATAACTAATATCGAAAACGGTATTGTCTTTTAAGGCTTGATGTCTGCCGCGTCTTAAACAATGTAAGTCTTCTGTGTCCAGTATTCTTAATGCTTTAGGACAGTTTGCTGCAACTCTCCAGCCAAATTGCTCTTCTATCATAAAACGATCGAACAGCACCACATTTGGATTTAATTCTTTTACAAAAACATCGAAACTAGAATCGTTAAGGACAATGTTTTCTATCTTTACTCCTATTTCTTTTAAATCGAAAGCATTATCACTTTTAGCACAAGCTGTGGCAAAAGTAATATCGTAATTTTTACTTTTAAATATTTCTATAAGTTGCATCATTCGGCTTCCTGCTGCAGAACTTTGAGGTTCTGGCCAAACGAAACCGATAATAAGAAGTTTTTTATTCAAGAGGGAGGTTTAAAAAAGTGTTCTATTAAAACAATGCGGTTTTAAGCAAAAAATTATTGTGGTCTTGGAGCCAAAGCATACATTGTTCTTACTTGGTTTGCCCATTTTAAGACGTCTTTAATTTGTTGTTCGCTTAATTTAGCTTCACTATGCGTCCAAGTGTAAGAAGGTAAAGGCATCTCTTTTGCTTCTACCATTTCTATTAACTCTTCCATTTTATGGTCTTTTCTTTTTACAGAAGAACCTGTCCATTTAGAAACGTTAAAATGTTTTGTCCCATCTTTTACGTGGTCTGCCATCCAATAGTTTACAGGTGTAATGTTGTTGTACCAAGGATAACGTGTTGCATCACTATGACAATCGAAACAAGCTTGCTCTAGTATTGTTTTTACATGTTCTGGAGGTTTAGTCTCTTCTAAAAATGCAGCTACAGATTCTAATGAGCCTTCATTTTTTTCAGGCCCAAAAAACTGAGCTATTACGAATGCAACTAATAATAGGAGTAATATTTTTTTTACAATTTTCATATCCTTAAATTTATTTAGTTTTTGCATATTATTTGTTATTAATAACAAAAAAATAACATGCTCATTTCATTTTACTTAATTTTAAAGCCTAAAAATAATAATTTCATTTGACTACTGAAGCCTTATACCAAGAATTAACTTATGTTAATCACTCTAGAGAAAAGCGATTATACTATGCTAACCTAGTTATTAACGACATAAGCCTAATACCTAAACTATTAGATATTCTTTTTATGGTTGACGATAAAATATCTCCTCGTGCTGCTTGGGTTTTCGAATTTATGTGTGGTGAAAAGCTAGAGGCTATTATTCCTTTTTTAGATTCTTTTACCAAAAACATACATAAAGTACATTTAGATTCTGCAGTAAGACCAGTTGCTAAAGTTTGTGAATATTTGGTTAAAGCTTTGTATAGCAAACATGACAACGCAATTAAAAAAGCACTAAGGCATAAACATAAAGAAAAAATTATTGAAGCTTGTTTTGATTGGATGATTAATGATGAAAAAATCGCTCCTAAAGCGTATGCTATGAATAGTCTTTTCCTTTTAGGAAGTGATTATGATTGGATACATCCAGAACTAGTTTTAATTTTAGAGCGCGATTACCAAATGCAGAGTTCTGGTTTTAAAGCTAGAGCGGGACATATTTTGAAGAAGATAAAGAGGTAGTGAAGAACTAATAAATTAAATTAACTCCTCTTTCTTCAAATTCTAAAAAGGAATTTGAATGCATTACTCCGCTTTGAAAAAAGAGGAGAGCACTACATATTGAACTTTTAAAATGTATAATCATGTTTCGTAACTTATTGCTTATCATTTTACTATAAATACAATCGTTAAGCGCTCCTTCCTTTAGTTAAAGGAAGGTGGTTTTTTGAAGAAAAATCGGATGGTTTGCGATAAGCGCGAAGCGGCTTTTTAAAAACAACAGTTAGTATTAGAGTAAGCGCGTTAAGGGTTGATGCGGCATCCTTTTTTTTGCTGCCATATATGGCAAAAAAAAGATATAGCGGAAAACCTGACTTTTTACAATCTTAACAGGTTTTTTTAACCTGTTAAGATTGTAAAAAGAAACGCCATAATAATAAAATGAATACATTTTTACGTGTCTGCTTTACGTTTTTAGCAATTAACGAGGTGTTTAAAACTAGTTAATAAGTGCCAAAAACTTATTACTTGTAACTTCTTACTTATAACTTTGTTAACTATCTTTATGCCTTTCAAAATTTGAAACAAAACAACACACAACTATGTCATTAAATGCATTAAATGCCATCTCACCAATAGATGGACGTTATAGAAATAAAATTGAAATATTAGGCGACTACTTTAGTGAAGAAGCCTTAATTAAATACCGTGTTCTAGTTGAAATAGAATATTTTATTGCGCTTTGCGAACAACCTTTACCACAATTAGAAGGTGTTAATCCTTCTGTTTTTGAAGATTTACGTAAAATATATAAAGAGTTCACTACTGAAGATGCACAAGCGATTAAGGACATTGAAAGTGTTACAAACCACGATGTAAAAGCTGTTGAATACTTTATTAAAAAGGAGTTTGATAAACTTGGCTTAGAACAATACAAAGAATTTATTCACTTTGGTTTAACGTCTCAAGATATAAACAATACTGCAATACCTTTAAGTATTAAGGAAGCTATGAACGATGTCTATGTACCTCGTTATTTCGAGTTATTAAAACGCTTAGAAGAACTAGCTAGTGATTGGGCAAATATACCAATGTTAGCAAGAACTCATGGTCAGCCAGCTTCTCCTACTCGCTTAGGGAAAGAGATTGAAGTATTTGTAGTGCGTTTAAAAGAACAATTTAATTTATTAAACGATATACCAAGTGCTGCTAAATTTGGTGGTGCAACAGGTAATTTTAATGCACATAAAGTAGCCTATCCAACTATAGATTGGAAAACTTTTGGTGGTACTTTTGTACAAGAAAAATTAGGATTATCACATTCTTTCCCAACAACACAAGTTGAGCATTACGACCATATGGCTGCTTTGTTCGATTGTTTAAAGCGTATAAACACTATTATTATTGATTTAGATCGTGATATTTGGACTTATGTGTCTATGGATTACTTTAAGCAGAAAATTAAAGCTGGAGAAGTTGGAAGTAGTGCAATGCCACATAAAGTAAATCCTATTGATTTTGAAAATTCTGAAGGTAATTTAGGTCTTGCAAATGCAATTTTCGAACATTTATCGGCAAAATTACCAATTTCACGTTTACAACGTGACTTAACAGATAGTACTGTATTGCGTAATGTTGGTGTCCCTTTTGGACATACACTTATTGCTTTTCAATCGACTTTAAAAGGGTTAAATAAATTATTACTTAACGAACCTAAGTTTGCACAAGATTTAGAAAACAATTGGGCTGTAGTTGCAGAAGCGATTCAGACTATTTTACGTCGTGAAGCCTATCCTAATCCTTATGAAGCTTTAAAAGGTTTAACAAGAACTAACGAAGCGATTACTAAAACGTCTATTTCAAATTTTATTGATACTCTAGAAGTTAGCGATGCTATTAAAACAGAATTAAAAGCTATTTCGCCAAGTAATTATACAGGTATTTAAAATACTTTTTTACACAAATAAAAAAAGGCTTATCGAGAGATAAGCCTTTTTTATTACTATATAAATCACAGTTTATCCTTTAAAATAATCCATAACTTTTTGAAGTTGATTTCCATCTACATCTGCATTTTGCATTTGTGATATTAGTTGATATAGTTTTTCAGGCTTCATATCATCTCCTAAAACTCTTACAACTGCAAACCCAAATTCGTTAGAGCTTGCTAAGACTAAAAATTCATCTACAGCATCATCGTCTCCAATAGTATTAACTCTAAACTTCATGCCATTATCGCTGAATTCCATTAGCTCACTATACTTTTTATTTTTAAAAATAGTTTTCACTTTTTCTAATTCTTGAGTATAGTTCTCTTTACTTACATCTTTAGCTTTATATGCTAAAATATTAACCTTTTCAAAAGAATTGTAAACAACTTTTTCTTCTTCGTTTAATTCAACTTTAGAAATATCTATCATTTTTGCTGATAGGTCTATGGTTAAAAATTCTGGTAAATCTTGATGCTCTACAAAGTAGTTTTGTATTGAAGCTTCGTCTTTACAACTTACTAAAGCAAGTGCTAAGAATAGACTAAAGCAAACGGTTTTTATAATTGATTTCATAGGATTTATGATTTTATGATTGATAATTTTTAGAATGCTTACTTATTATTTTTCTTATCTAACTCTTTTCCTCCTGGTAAATCGAAAGCATTAATAAGTTTAGACAATTGATTTAAATCGATATCTCCAACAAAAGAAACCAATACAGATTCCATTCCTCTTTTCTTACCATTAACAGAAACTTCTAAGTCTTTAGTAATAGCGTCTAAGCCATTTACAAACATTAAAAGCTCTGCAACGTGATCTTCGTTTTTACCTTCTTTAACATAGAATCTTACAACTACACCATCGTCTTTAATTTCCATTAATTCTTCAAGAGAACTAGAACGAGACTTTACCCATTTTGCAATATCTCCTGCAACAGCTTTATCGTCTGTAGCTAGAGTTTTAAAACTAGTAATACTTTTTACCATATCCATAAACTCTTGTGCTTCTTTATCGTCTGTTTGCACATTAATTTTTGCCAACATTTGAAACATTTTAGGCTTAATAGAGGCATATGTTACATTATCGTTATCGCTATACTTATCAAATATATCGCTTTGAGCCATTGCTGTTAATGGCATTAATAGTATTGCAAAAGCAAATACAATTATTGATTTTTTCATAGTGTTTAATTTATTTATTGTGTTCATTTTTTTCGTTTTTATTTGTTATTAATGTAAAAATGTGTTCGCGTGTTAGAATTTGTTTTTAGTATTTAAATTCGTTTTGCGCTCGGTTCATTTTTTTTCGTTTTAATTGTTAGTAATGTAAAATGCTTTTGCATTATTTTAAGTTTGATGCACTTTCAATTTTTAATTCATTTTAGGTTAATTACCTTTTAAATAAGCGATCCATAGGATTCGTTATTTCTTTTAGATAGTCAACTTGTGTGCCAGCTTTATTAATTACGCCTAAATAACCTACTTGAGCAGTGCCTTTATTAAAGTGTTTAGACATGATCGTTAAGGCTTCTTTAGCATTATTAATTTCAACTTTTTCTGCATCTGTTATAGTTGTTTTACCTAAATTATCAGGTTTAAAAACATAAATAGATAACATAAGAACCGCAACTGCTGCAACAGATAACCACTTAAAATTTAATACTTTTTTAGTTTCTAGTGGTAGTTGTTTAGTAAACTGTTCTTTTTGGCTTACCAAAAAATAGTTAAACATTGGCTTATACATTTCTAAATGTGGCGCTACAGTTTCTTGCGAAAAATAGTCTTTTAACTGCTGCTCTTCCTTTAGTGATGTCTCGCCGTTTTCGTACTTTTCTAGTAAGTTTTCTATATTATTTAACACCATAATTGTGTGTATTTGTTAATTTTTCTCTTATTGTTTTTCTTGCTCTTGATAAAGCGACACGTATTGCTGTCTCATTCATATCAAGCATTTCGGCAATCTCTTTAAAATCGTATTGCTCTATATCTCTTAATTGTACTACCATTTTTTGTTGTTCTGGTAGTGATTCCATTATTTTACCAACCCAATCAATACTATCATTTAATTCTACTTCTTTTTGAAGCGAAATGCTATGGTCTTGATAATTACTATGCACAATTTTTAAATTCTGTGCTTGCTTAGATTTTAATTTATCGTAACAAAAATTCTTTGTCATGGTCATTGAAAACGCTTCAACATTTTTATAGTCTTTTATCTTCGTTTTATTCTTCCACAGTTTTATTAAGACTTCTTGAGTAGCATCTTCTGCCTCTTCTCTAGACACAAGCAATCTTTTTGCTAGTCTAAAGACCTTATCTTTAAAAGGCGTCACAATATTTAAAAACTCTAACTGTGTCATTTAATTGGTTGGTTTATGTTATTACGACGAACGTGTTTCTATTTTGTTACAATTTATTTTCAAAAAATATTTTATTAAATTAAAAGTAAGTACTTTTAAGCTGAAAAAGAAAACATTACCATATATGAAAACGCCCAAGATAATTCTTGCTACCCTACTGCTACCTCTACTTTTTACTAGTTGTTTTGAAGATTTAGACGATAATCCAATTAGCACATTAGATATAAACGAATTTGTTTACAGTGGATTAGATTCTTACTACTTATATAAAGATAGTGTTCCTAATTTAATTGAAGACAAAGCCAATAGCAGTAATTTTAGCAGCTATTTAAATGGTTTTAATTCACCTGAATCTTTATTCGAAAGTTTAATTTACGACAGAACAAATACTGATAGATTTAGCTGGATAACAGACGACTATATTGCACTTGAACAGCAATTTGATGGTATTACAAAATCTAACGGAATGGAATTTGGGCTTAAACGTTACACTCCAGGAGGAAATGAACTTTATGGTGTGGTTCGTTTTATATTACCAAATACAAGTGCAGAAACTAACGGGTTACAAAGAGGCGATTTATTTAATGCAGTAAATGGTACACAACTAACCATTAGTAATTGGAGAACACTTTTAGGTCAAAATAATTACACCTTAAATTTTGCCGAATATAACGACAATGGCACTTCAGGAACAAACGATGATACTATTGATGCTACAACAAATACTGTTGCACTTTCTAAAATACAATACACAGAAAACCCTGTTTTTAAAACAGAAATACTTCAAGTAGAAGGTGAAAATGTAGGTTACCTTATGTACAATGGTTTTGTTAGTAATTTTAATAACGCTTTAAATAGCGCTTTTGGCGCATTTCAAGCAAATAATGTACAGCATTTGGTTCTCGATTTACGTTATAATCCCGGAGGTTCTGTAAATACGGCAACGCTTTTAGGTAGTTTAGTTACAGGAAGTAATACTGGTCAAGTTTTTGCAAAATTAAAATACAATAGCCAACAACAAGGCAACAACTTTAATTACACATTTGTAGATAATAACAACGGTTCTACGCTTAATAACTTAAACCTAAATAAGGTGTATGTTTTAGCAACAGGATCGTCGGCTTCGGCTAGTGAAATGGTTATTAATAGTTTAGATGCTTATATAGAGGTTATTCAAATTGGAACGCAGACTGTTGGTAAATCTCAAGCTTCTATTACATTATACGATTCTCCAGATTTTACAAGATCTCAACCAGATCCTAGACATACTTATGCTATGCAACCTCTAGTTGCGATTACTGTAAATAAAAATGATGATCAAGTACCTGCAGAAGGCTTAAACCCTTTAATTGAAATAGAAGAACAAGTAAACAATTATGGTGTTTTAGGTAATGTAAACGAGCCTCTTTTAGCTGAAGCTTTAGCACATATTGCTGCTACTAATAAAGTTGCAAGCACTAAAAAAGGTAAAGTTTCTAAAACTATATTTGATAGCAACGATTTATTACCTCATTCTAAGGAAATGTATATTGAGTAATAAAACATATTTTAATTGGAGTACTGGAAAAGACTCTGCCTTAGCATTATACCACTTACTTAAAGACGAGCGTTTTACCGTAGAAAAACTAGTCACCTCTGTTAATTCACATTATAATAGAGTAACCATGCATGGCTTGCCAGTCTCATTATTAATTAAACAGGCCGAATTATTAGAGATACCGCTTCAAACTATTAATCTTCCTGAACAGCCGAGTATGGAAGATTACGAAACAATAATGACTCAAGCTATAAGTCGTTTAAAAGCTGAAGGATTTACACACAGTGTTTTTGGCGATATTTTTTTAGAAGACTTAAAAGCATATCGAGAAACTAATTTAAGTAAAGTAGGTATTTCTACAGTGTTTCCGCTTTGGAAAAGAGATACCAAAGCACTTATTACAGAATTTTTAGATCTTGGGTTTAAAGCAATAGTAGTATGTGCTAGCGCAAAACACCTATCTGAAGACTTTGTTGGTAAAACCCTAACAAAAGAACTTATAGAAAACTTACCCGAAGATGTAGATGTTTGTGGAGAAAATGGTGAATTCCATACCTTTTGTTACGATGGTCCAATTTTTACAACACCTGTTCCCTTCTCTATTGGAGAGAAAATATATAGAGAATACGATACACCTAATACTGAAAATGAAAAAACCGGGTTTTGGTTTTGTGATTTATACTAAATACGAAAAGCCTGCAAAATACAGGCTTTTCGTAGGTTAATTTGTATTTAGATATTGATTAATTAAATTATAACTTATTAGTTAAAATAGATTTTTGAAGCTCCTATTCCAACAGAAAAACTATTCGTTTCTGTTCCTGTTACTATATCATAAACTAATAAAGTACTATTTTCAGTAAAAATTGAATCTGCAACAAACAACTCATTATTTTTAACAGACAAGCCATAAGCAGAACTTGCCGTAATAGAAAATAAAGACGTTGCTGGTAATGCTGTAGCAGCATCTATTAAACCATATACTTCATTGTTTAATATGTAATATGCTATACCATTATCGTAAGCCATTAAACCTGGATGCTCACCATCTGCAAAAGTAAAAGTAGAAATAATTGAATTGTCCGACATATCTATTTTAGTAATTGAAGCCTGTGTTTCATTTCCTGTCCAACTTTCGTTACCTCCAGATAATACTACTAAATCTCCTTGATTATTAATAGCCATTTCATCTGGCTTAGAACCTACAGTTATGGTATCTGTAGTACTATCTGCAGTATTAACTACAGTAACAATATTATTACTACTATAACCTCCTTTATGAGAAACATAAAGTTTATTAGAATTTACTAAAACTTGCTCTGGTCCTTCACCTACAGCAATTGTTGATGTTATAGTATTAGAGTTTAAATCTACAACAGCAATGTAATCATCTGTAGCATCAAATGGATCTGCCCAATCAGATACATAAGCAGTATCACCATCGAAAGCAATATATCTAGGTAATGATAATCCTGTAGAAATTTCGCCTAATTTTTCAAATGTATAACGGTTAACAACTGTAATTGTTCCTGCGTCTACAACGATATAAGCTTTATTTCCATTAAAACCTACAGACTGTAAATACACTCCTAAGTTTTCATTATTTACATTAAAATAAACTTGATTTTCTAAAGTAGATAAATCGTTAGATATGTAAGAAATTGAAGATGGTCCACCTTCTGTACTTACAATAATTCCGTTTTCGTAATCTCCTAAAGGCTCAGAAGGTGTTGCTAAATCGTCATCATTAGAACATGAAAACACTAACAGTGAAAGCGTTAAAATTGAATAAATAATCTTTTTCATAATTGTTTTAAAATTTATAGTGTAATTGAATATTAAAGTTTCTGTTTGACATTGGTCTAAAAGCTACATTTTGATAAACTTCATTAAAAATATTATTAATGTTTAAGCCTAAATCTAATTGGTTTGTTGTTGTTTTAATTACTTTATAGTTAAGTCCTAAATTAGCAACATCGTAAGGTTCTAAACTATAAAAAGAACCTTTTAAATTATCGGCAGTTGTAAAAACACTACCATTAAATAAATGCTGATAATAAGCAGAAAACTTATTAAAGCTATATGCTAAAGAGGCGTTTGCTTTATGAAAAGGCACATAAATTAATTGTTTATTAGTCTCTAAATTCTCAGACACTGTATAAGAGTAATTAGAAGTAAACTTTAATTGATGTTTATTAAATGTTTTTGTAATATCTATACCTATTTCTGCACCATAACTATGAGACTTAGCTATGTTTTTAGGTGACCAAAATCCAGACGAATTTGGTTGCCACTGTATTAAATCTTCAGTTGAAATATAATAGGTGTTTAATTGAAATTGTAACCAATTAAAAGAAACAACATGGCCTAAATCTATTTGATAAGAAGACTCTGGCACTAAATCTAAGTTTCCGCCAGGTTGCCAATATAAATCGTTAAATGTTGGAACTCTAAAATTCTTAGAACCATTAATTTTTAATTTGTAATGGCTCGAAAAACGAAAAGCACCATCCATCGAGAATAATAATGGGCTTTTAAAATTAGACATTACATCTTGGCGTACATTAAAACCTAAATTCACTTTTTTATTAGGGTTGTATTGTAGCAATCCTGTAGCAGAAAATGCGCTTCTATTTGGCTCACCAAAACTACTCCCTTCACCTTCAAAATAATTATAATCTAAAATACTTTTTACAGATAATGTTTTAGATAACTTATAATCGAAATTGTGTTTTAATAGTAACGTACTTACTTCTCCAAAAGAAAAGAATTCAGAATCTTTGTTTTGAAAAAACTCAAAATACTCTTTTAAATAAGCAACCTTCAACGCAGACGTATAAGCCAAACCATTTCTTGACCACTCTAACATTGATCTAGAGTTTCTATCTTCGTATTTACTATTAGAAGGTGTTGCAGTTGTTCCAGAAAATTCTCTTTCACCTAAAAAATATTGATGGTATAGCTTTATAACATCTTTATCAGAAATAAAATAACCCAAATTAGCACTCAAACTTAAATTATTAAAAGCACCATTTTCGTTTACTTGATCTCTGCCTAAATATTTATAGTCATTTTCAGAATCTATATAATTTACACCAATATTAAAAGCAAACTTCTCGTTACCATAATCGGTTACAAAACTTACGTTTTTTGTATCGAAACTTCCATAATTAAGTTTGACATCGTTTTTTAAATGCGAACTAAAACTTAGGGTATTATCTAAATGAATACTTCCGCCAATGGCACCACTTCCATATTGTACACTACCTCCTCCATTTCTAATAACAACTTGATTGATGTTGTTAGTATTTATGGTATTAAAATCGGTTTGCCCATTAAGTTGAGAGTTTATAGAAATACCATTCCAAATAACAGCAGTTTGAGAAGCATTTGTTCCTCTAAAAGAAGGTGAAGACACCATTCCATAACCATTTTCTTTAAAATAAATATTAGAATTAAAACGTAGTAGATTGGTGAAATTTGAGTTGTTTTTGCTTAAAATTGAATCGTTTAGAACGGTAACTTTAAAACCTGCTGCATTTTGATTAAGCTTAACATCGTTTAAAACAACCTCCTCTAACTTATGGACAGAATCTAGCTTAGTTTGAGCTACAATGCTTAAACTAAAAAGAACACCTAATAAAAATAGAATACTTTGTTTCATAATCTTAAAACCTTTCTCCCGAAGATTTTTACGATATTGAAAATGGCAGGTCTCCTGACTCTCGTCTTGCTATCTGTCTTCCCAGAAATTTTTTCCAGTGACTTGAAGGGTGATAACAAGCATTCACTTACGTGAACTAAGATTACAGTTGCGGGAACAGTTCAAGGTTTTAACTTGATTCCCTTTTAATTAACTTTACTTTATTGTAAAGTCAAACCAAAATTCTTTGCAAAAGTAAATTCTTTTTTAAATGCAGACTAATTAAACTTACTTTTTCTTCGTCAGTTTATAAAATAGATAAATGAAGCCTACTAAAAAATGTAGTAAAATAATGCCTCCTAGTATATATATTGTTAAATTTGAACCGTCTTTCATTACTATAATTTTATATAAATTTAAAGGAATCTCATCTATTTAAATGTTACAAATGTTACAGAACAAGTCTTTATTATTACTTTTATTTTCACTTCTATTTTTACTAAATTGTAAGAATGAGAAACATAATTTAACTCCCGATGATTATAATCTAAAGCATAATATTGAAGAGGGAAATGAAACCAAAAACAACTATGCTGAAGGCTTTAAAATTATTAATTATAACGGTTTCGATGTTTTAGAAATCAATAATCCATGGCCTGAAGCAGAAAAAAATTATAGGTATGCATTGATTTCTAAAGAAAGTGCTGCGAAAACCACATTTAATAAAGACGGTTACGATGGTATTATTACAACACCAATAGAAAAAATTGTAGTAACTTCTACTACTCATATTCCTGCTCTTGAACTTTTAGGAGTTGAAGAAACCTTAATTGGTTTTCCTGGAACAAACTATATCTCTTCTAAAAAAACCAGAGCACGAATTGATAATGGAGACATAAGAGAACTTGGCAAAAACGAAGGTATAAATACTGAAGTTTTATTAAACCTCAATCCACACTTAGTTGTTGCTTTTGGAGTAGATGGAAAAAGCAAGTCGCTAGAAACTATTAAGAACGCTAACATTCCAGTAATATATAATGGTGATTGGGTAGAAAAATCGGCTTTAGCAAAAGCAGAATGGATTAAGTTTTTTGGTGTACTTTATAATAAGCAAAAGGAAGCCGATTCTATTTTTAATAGTATTGAAAAAGACTATTTAGAAGCTAAGAAGATTGCAGCGAAAGTTACTAAACAACCAACAATTTTAAGTGGTGCCATGCATAAAGATATTTGGTATTTACCAAATGGAACAAGTACAGAAGCACAGATCTTAAAAGATGCTAACGTTAATTATTTATGGAGAGAAACTACAGGAAGTGGAAGTTTAGCTTTAAACTTTGAAACTGTTTTCGATAAAGCTAAAACTGCCGATTTATGGTTAAGTCCATCATACTATTCAAGTTTAGAAGCACTAGAAAAAGGAAATAAGCATTACACAAAATTTGATGCTTTTAAAAACAAAAACATATACTCTTTTGCAGATACTACTGGAGAAACTGGAGGCGTCTTATATTACGAACTTGGAACTGCAAGACCAGATTTAGTTTTAAAAGACATTATTAAAATCTGTCACCCAGAATTATTACAAAATTACACACCATCCTTTTTTAAACCTTTAAAATAATTGCAAGATACCAACACATACAAAGCTTCTTTTATAGTGTTAACATTAGTTTTAATACTGTGTTTCTTTGCTAATATTAGTTTAGGATCTGTTTCTATTCCATTTAAAACCATTTTCGAAAGTTTAGTTGGTATTACAGATAATTATATTATTCAAAATTACAGATTACCAAAAGCCTTTACTGCTATTTTGGTTGGTTCTGGTTTAGGAATTTCTGGACTATTAATGCAAACTTTATTTAGAAACCCATTAGCTGGTCCTTTTGTTTTAGGTATTACCTCTGGAGCTAGTTTAGGTGTTGCTTTGTTAATTATGGGATCATCGGTTTTTGGTGGTTTTTTTGCTACACTTTTAATTTCTAAATGGAGTTTAGTTATTGCAGCAAGCTTAGGTAGTTTTCTTGTGTTATTAACTGTTTTAATAGTGTCTTCAAGAGTAAAAGACACCATGGCAATATTAATAATAGGTCTCATGTTTGGTAGCATTACTGCTGCTGTAGTAAGTGTACTTTCTTATTTTAGTTCTGCCGAAGAATTACAACGTTACATTTTTTGGGGCTTTGGGAGTTTAGGTGATTTACAATGGAGCGAACTTAAAATATTTGGGTTCATTTACGCTCTTGGAATTGTATTTAGTATCGCTTCAATTAAAGCATTAAACACACTTTTACTAGGAGAAAATTATGCAAAAAGCTTAGGTTTAAATATTAAACAAAGCAGATTAATCGTTATTATAGCAACCAGTTTATTAGCAGGTACAATAACTGCTTTTGCTGGACCAATAGCCTTTATAGGTTTAGCAATTCCGCACATAACAAGACAGGTTTTTAATACCTCTAATCATAAAATATTATTACCAGCAGTGTTTTTAATTGGTGCCATTGTTATGCTTATTTGCGATAGTATTGCACAATTACCAACAAGCGATTATACCTTACCAATTAATGCTATAACCTCTTTAATTGGTGCACCTGTTGTTATTTGGCTATTGGTTAGAAAACGTAAAATGGTGTTTTAAATGGAAAAAAATATAGAACATACCATCCTAGAAACAAAAAACCTTTCCATTGGCTACAAGTCTAAAAAGGCTGAAACTATTATTGCTTCAAATATTAATTTACAATTAAAAGAAGGGCAGTTAATAGGATTAGTTGGTGCTAATGGTATTGGAAAATCTACATTATTAAGAACCTTAACACAAGTACAGCCCAAATTAGCTGGTGCTCTCTATTTAAATAATAAACCATTAGATAAATACGATAATTTAGAATTAGCACAAGCAATGAGTTTGGTTTTAACCGAACAAATAGCCTCAAAAAACTTATCGGTTTTCGAACTTGTTGCACTTGGTAGACAACCATATACCAATTGGGTAGGTAGTTTATCTGAAACTGATATTTTAATAATAAACAAAGCCATTACACAAACAAACATTGAAGATTTAAAACATAAAAAATGTTTTGAACTTAGTGATGGACAGCTTCAAAAAGTAATGATTACACGTGCATTAGCACAAGATACCGACTTAATAATTCTAGATGAACCTACCACGCATTTAGATATGTATCACAAAGCATACATTCTTAAACTACTTCAAAAGTTAGCTAAAGAAACTGGCAAGACTATATTATTTTCTTCTCACGAAATAGATTTAGCAATACAGTTATGCGATACAATGATAGTAATGACAAAAGATAATGTGATTACCGATTCTCCAAAAAGCTTAATTAAAAAGGGTGTTTTCGAAACACTTTTCCCAAAAGACTTAATTGTATTCGATGAAAACTCTGGAACTTTTAGAGTGAACTAAAAACGATTGTTAAAAATTTCTATCATTAAATTCTACTAATTCCATAAAATTAGATTTTTATATACCATTTTGGTTTCTACGCAAAAACATCTAACTTGCTTATATGCAAAGGATAAACAAAAAGATTTTAATAAAAACGAAGCTTATACATTCTATTAGTATTGTATTACAACTATCTTTATTTTCTTTTTATTATACTTCTGCGCAAAATAATCTACCAAGTATTAAACATTTTTCGTTAGAAGAAGGGCTGTCTCAAGTTACCATTAATGACCTATTACAAGATAAAACTGGTTTTGTTTGGATAGCAACACAAGATGGTTTAAATAGATTTGATGGTACAAATTTTAAGCATTATAAGTACCAAGAGTTAGATTCTACAAGTATTCCCGGAAACTTAACAAATGTATTATTAGAAGATAAAAACACAAACATATGGGTAGGATCTATTGGTAATGGCCTTTCTTATTATAACCAAAAACTAGAACGTTTTTATAAAGTAAAATTAAAATATGCAAAAAACGAAAATGAAACCATATCTGATTTAGATATAGATAATCAAGGTAATGTATGGGTAGCATCTAGACTCTCGGGATTGCACAAGCTTAAAAGCTTAGAGAATAACACCTTTTTACAAGAAAATTATTTTAATAATCAATCATTAAGTGCCTTACTCTATCAATCTAACAATAACAATCTCTGGGTTGGCGATTTTAATGGTAACGTTTATAAAATTAACTCTTCTGAGAGCTTTAACCCTAACATTAAACCAGAATTTACAATTAAAAGTCGTGTTCGCTGCTTTTTTAATACAGGAAAGCACTTATTAATTGGGAGCGATTATGGCTTATATATCTATACTTTTAAAAGTAAAAAGTTAGAGCTATTCAAGTTTGAATTAGAAAACCTTATCTCGGTAAAGTTTATATCCTCTTTTTTAAAAGGAAATGATGATTCTGTATGGATTGGAACTGGAAATGGTCTTTTTCTATTAAACTGGAAAAAAATGAAAATAATTCGTGAAATAGAAAAATCAAAAAATAACAAAGATTTATTAAGCAATAATACGGTTACTGCTTTACTAAATATTGATAAAGATAAAATACTTGTAGGCACTGCAAATAATTTAAATCTACTAAATTTTAAACCTCCTCTTTTTAAAAATATATCAAAAAACAAACAAGGTAATCACCTCCTTAATGATAATGTTATTTTTTCAATTCTAAGAGATAAAACAGATTTATGGGTTGGCACTTCAGATGGTGGATTAAATTTAATAAGAAATGGTGTTCCTTATTATTTTGAAAAGGTAAAAAACGACTCTTCAATTACATTTGGTACTGTAAGAGAAATAATTAAAGACCATAAAAACCAAAGACTTTGGGTGGCAACCACAAGAGGTTTACGTATGTTAAACCTAAAAACATTTGACCCTAAGCAACCAAAATTTAAAGTATTTAGATACAATCCTAACGATATAAATTCTATAAGTGGCGATTTTTTAAAAGGAATGACACTAGATTATAATAATAATATTTGGGGAGCAACTTATGGATATGGTATTTTTAGATTAGAAATAAAAAACAACGATAATATAAAAATAACTCGCTACGAAAATAATCCTGTAAACAAAAACTCCTTACAAAGTAATGTAACTATGTGTGTAAAAACCGATAGACAAAACAATGTTTGGATTGGTACGCAAGGAGGATTAACCAAACTATATTTTAATAACAATAATTATACTAATCCCGTTTTTACAAACTATAATAAAAATTCTTCAAAAAAAGAAAGCCTTTCTAATAACTCCGTTTACGACATATTAATAGACAAAAATGACAGTATTTGGCTAGGTACTCGCCATGGATTAAATTTATTCACAGGCAATAACACTTTTGTTTCATGGAAAGAGCAAAGCCAATTCCCTAATGCAGCAGTTTATAGTATACAAGATGATAATAAAGGAAATCTTTGGCTAGGTACAAATGACGGTTTAGTAAAATTTAATACTAAAAACAGGAAATTCACTCAATATAGCACACAAGATGGTATACAAAGTAACGAGTTTGATATTCATGCCAAATTTAAAGATAGTTTAGGCACTATATATTTAGGAGGCATTGGAGGTGTAACATATTTTAATCCAGAAGAAATAGAAGCTATTGATATAAAAAAAACAATTTACTTCTCAGAATTAAAAATAAAAGATTCTGTTATAAAGCCAAATAGCAAAAAAAACAATGTGTTAAGTAAATCTATAATAAATACAAGTTTATTAGAGTTTAAACATAATCAGTTTCCATTTTATTTAGAATTTTCATCAATAGATTTTCGTCATTATAAAAATGTGAAATATGGCTACAAACTTTTACCAACAGACGAGAATTGGAATATGTTAACTGGTTCAAAAATTCAATTTCTTAATTTACCTTCTGGCAAGTACACTTTACAAATAAATGGTTTTTCTAGAGGAATAGAGTGGGATAAAAAACCATTAGAAATGAAATTAAATATTTCACCACCATGGTGGTTAAGTACTTTAGCATATTTTGGTTACTTTATAATATTAATTTCACTCGCTTATTTGTTTTATCGTTTTCAATTATCTCGAAAACTAGCTGTTGAAGAAAGCTTACGTTTAAAAGAAGTTAATCTACTCAAAAACAGTCTATATACTAACATTACACACGAATTCAGAACACCTTTAACAGTTATTTTAGGTATGGTAGAATCTCTAAAGCTCAATGTACAAGATAGGGTGTTTAAAGGTGCAGATAAATCTTTAGAACTAATACATCGCAATAGCGAAAGCTTATTACAACTAGTAAATAGAATGTTAGATCTTGCCAAATTAGAAAGTGGAGTAGTAAAATTAGAACTATATAAATCTGATGTGATTCCATACATTAAATATGTGTGCGAAAGCTACCATTCGCTCGCGCAAGCAAATAGTATAAATCTTACAATTTATTCTGAAATTGACCATTTAGAAATGGATTTCGACGCTAACAAGCTTTCTTCAATAATTTCTAATGTCCTTTCTAATGCTATTAAATTTACACCAGAAAATGGAAAAATAATTGTGCATCTAAACCATGTCATAAATTTAGGTCATGAGTTTTTATTATTAAAAATAAAAGACAATGGACTTGGTCTAACAGAAAACGATTTATTACATGTTTTTAATCGTTTTTATCAAGCAGATAGCTCTACGTCTAGAAGTTACGAAGGCACAGGTATTGGTCTTGCATTAACAAAGGAATTGGTGAATTTAATGCATGGAGACATATCTGTAAAAAGCAAACTGGGGAAAGGCAGCGAATTTATTATTAAAATACCAGTAACCAGAAACGCTATTTTATCACTCCCTCAAACTCCATTATACACATCAAAAACAACAGTTTTAGAAGAGTCTATAGAAGCTATAGAATCCATAAATTCTAATTTACCAATTGCGCTTATTATTGAAGATAACATAGATGTAGTGCATTACTTAAAAACATGCTTAGAGAACAAATACCAAGTGCAACATGCTATAAACGGAAGGATTGGTATAGATATGGCTTATGAAAATATTCCAGATATTATTATCTCAGATGTAATGATGCCTGAAAAAGATGGCTTTGAAGTCTGTTCTACATTAAAATCTGATGAGCGTACAAACCATATTCCTATTATATTATTAACAGCAAAAGTTAGCAACGAGGATCGCTTAACAGGTCTCTCATTAGGTGCAGATGCATACTTATCGAAACCATTTAACAAGGAAGAATTATATATAAGACTCGATCAGTTATTATTACTTCGTAAAAAAATAATTGCGAAATTTAAAACGAGTGATTTTAATGATCTGGTAAAAAAACCTACTAGTAACCCTGAAGATAAATTTCTAAAAAAAATAATTTCAATTATTCATGAAGATATTAATAATCATGCTTTTGGATCTAAAGAGCTTGCTAAAAAACTTTTTTTAAGTGAGTCTCAAGTTTACAGGAAACTAAAAGCTATTAGCGGAAAATCTACTGCACTATTTATTAGATCTATTCGTTTACAAAAAAGCAAAGACCTAATACAGACTACAAATAGAACTATTGCTGAAATTGCCTATGATGTTGGATTTAATGACCCTTCGTGGTTTAGTAGAGCTTTTAAAGAAGAGTTTGGTCTCTCACCAAGTGAATTTAAATAGCATTTTCAGTGTAATATCTTAAAATTTCATCCTTTTCCTTTTCATTTTAAATATTCTATCTTTTTTAACTACATCTCCTCCTCTGCATAAATAATCCTATTTTTTGACAAAATACTACATGTAAAACATGTCTCTAAAAGCAACTACTATTTTAAACAAGAAGCTACATTCCTATTGGTCTTAAACGCATTTAAGGGCTTGATATTGACAATACTTACTACAAATAAATTCTAAATACTCAAAAGTGTCAAATGCATTATTAATTCACGAATAATACAACATTTAGATAATATAGTGAAAGAGTAAACAAACTATAGCTTTTAATATTGTAAAAGCATTAAAGCTATAATTGACTAGTTGTTTCTATTACATCTTCTAAATCATGTTTTACTTGTTCCCTTTTTAATAAGAAGTAAATAAATTTATGGAATACAGCATAGAGAAAAATAGCTTAAAACTAGATTTTTAGAAGCGAAACTTTAAAATAAAAGAGAATAAATAATATTAAATAAAAACCATCATGAAAAAGTTTAAAACCATGAGTTTAAAAAATAAGACAAAGCACTTTGCATTGATTAAAAGAAATAATGTTTTTGCAAAAAAACTCATTTTAATACTATGTTTTGTAGGCTTAGCAACATTAGCTCACTCACAGGCCAGTTTGGCCGCAGAAAATAGAATTGACGACATTGTTGTAACAACCAAAAACGGTGAAAAAAAAATGTACACAGTTTTTAGAGATGCTATAGCAATAGACCAATTTTTCTATATGCCTGGTGCTCTTGCAATTACTAATAAAATTGATAAAGAGGGAAATGAAATTCCAGATTTAACATTGCTAAGGTTTCAATATAATACTGGTAATGAGACTATAGAAGGCGGTATTTTACAAGGTACAATGACGATGGCTGCAGAGCCAGAGGTTATTGAAACTATGAAAGCATACATATTAAAAAAAGCACAAAAAAGTGAATTAACAAAAATGCCACAGTTGAGAAAAAAAATAGATGAAATTAGGTTATCTGCAATGCCTCTTGAAGAATGTGAGTTTAGAATACTCACTAATAAAGGACAATTTTTAGGAAACCCAGATACTAAAACTGCTTTTCAAGGACCATTAATTGCTAATCAAAAAATGGGATTTAGCCTAAATTTAAATGCATTGGGAGCTGCTGTTATTTCAGAACTAGCAACTGGAAAAGGCGGAATCCTAATTCAAGTAAAAATGAAATATAGAGGTCTAACACCTCCATGTGGATATGGTATGGAAGCAGGATGGAAAAATGTATATAGCTTCTATGAACAACAAACAAAAAAGGAAGGAGGCATAAGTTTTTGGAAATTTAAATTTGGAGGTGCAGACACCAAGAACAAACTAATAGAAAGTCTTGAACAAACAAACGATATTAAAATTACACGAATTAAATGTGATACAATTAATAACTCTCCAGAAGATCAGCATTTTCAAAAATTAAAAGATAAAATAGAAAATGAAGTCATGAGTAAAGAGTATCAAGAAAGAGAAGCACACCTAAACCAATTGCAATCTATGTTTGCAAGTACCGAAGATGATGATATAAAAAAGAAATTATTAGATAAAATTACAGATGCCGAAAAAGCGATACAATTTGGCTACCAAAACTCAGTAAAAAATATTAATAAGAGAAAACAAGGCTCCATTTCTTATGATTCTAGGACTCAATATCTACAGTCTCGCACAACTAACTTTTTTAGCATAATTGGATTCTCAAAGTTTAATATGACAGAAGAAGAGTTAAAAGAAAAAGGCCATATTATAGATATTAATGCAAACGATGCGTTTCCATATATAGCAATAGGACTAGAAGAAATAAATCCTGCTTTCGATTTAAGGTCTATAGCGCTAGATATAAGTTATAAAAATAGCGAAGGAAATATACACAGCGAAGCATGTAGATGGACACCAAAAAAGGGCTGGACAAACTTTAATGGCAGCAAAATAGGCTATTTGAGGTTTAATTTAATTGGTGAAAAAGATATTGAAAAAAGAAATGAACCTGCTGTAAAAATTAAGTTACAAGTCAATTCAAAATTACTTAATGGTTCATTTGTTATTGAAAAGGATGTTCAGCTAGAAAAAGGTAATAAAAACATAGATGCTTTAGGGATTATTACTAAGCAATTATCAATTGATGGTAGCAACTTATCGTTCTATAAAATAACTGGTGATAAAACAGATTTAGATTTTGCTGAAGTTAAACTTAAAATAGGTGATTTAAATATTAAAAAATCCATAAAACCCTATGCCCAAAACGGAATTTATGGAGAACCTAAACCAATAGTTTTATTAGTACCAAAAGACAATAGCTCAATATCTAGTGAAGTCACTTTTATAACTAAAAAGGAAGAAATAAAAAAAACAGAGCTTATAGAAATAACCGAAAACACGTTACGAGATTTACAATGGAGAACCTTTGATAATGAATAGAAATCTCATTAAATATTGAAAATATGAAAAATTATACAAATTATATCGTTTTATGTTTTTGTTTATTAATATCCAACTCTTTATATCCGCAAATAAAAAAAACAGCGAAATTAAGCGCCAAAAACCAAGCTAAAGCAAGACTTCTTTTACCAAGTGCTCAAATAATAAAACTTGCTCCTCGAAAAATGATGCCTTATAGAAAAGATAAAATTTGGGTTTTAGGAACAAATACCAGTAAAGGGCATTGGTCCAAACCGCTCACTAATGAAATAAATACATTCTATAAAAACAAACAATATTACACCTATCCCATTAAATTATATAGTTCTAATTGGTCCTATAATAAAGCACATCTAAATAGTAGTTTTACTACATCAATTGGAATAATAAAAAAGAAGGGATACAAGATTCCTAAAAAAGTTTTTAATATAAATACTATAGTACCAGACTGGGATTGGATTCGTAAAAAAAAGATACGGACTATACATTTGGCTGGAACACCTAGTAAAAAAAACGTCTATTTTTTAAAAAAAATAAAAAAAAATCAACTAATTAGCTTTAAGACTGCACATGATCATATTATTGTAACAGACACCTTATACGCTCCTATTTCTATTATAAGTACCGAAAGAGAGAAAAGGAACTATATAAAAATTATTGCCAACTGTATTGTCTATGAGAGCCCTATAAAACCCGCTTCTGTTCACATTAATAGCAAAACGGATTATGTATTTTCTACTAAAAAAATCATATTTAAATCTAAATACGAAGACTTAGAAAAAACAGCTCTTACTCCTGCTCCTCCATTTGTTATTGGCGATACAAATATTAAAATTCATAAAGATCCATATTTAGAAGACGAAAGCAAATTAATGAATCGGTTATTTATTGAGATTATGATGCAAATAGTTAGGGATTTAAATTCGGACATAGATGAATGGGAAAAAGATAAACTTTTAACAGAATTTCAAAATTATAAAAAAAACAAAATAAATCATGACATATTATATAAAGACAAAGACTATGATAATGATTTTAGGAATGTATGCAGTCAGATAGAAAATATAAAAATTAGAAAAAACAGAAAGCTTAAGGATTTAGACCTATTTGTTGAAGGTAATTTTGGAGACTTACCAGAAGTCCCTTTTAAATATTATACCATACCTACTAAAGCGACACTATTACCTGTTAAAAATATAACTACAGGAATACAAGATAAATTGGGAGATATATACTTTAAGGCTGGTGGCGATTCAAAATTATCATTAACCATCCAAACAAAGTTAGGATATGATGCTACAAAACTTATTAAAGCAAATCTAGAACTAAATGCAAAAGGAGTGATTTTAGAAAGTAACACTCCAAAAACAGTAATAAAATTTGAAGAACAACCTTTAAAATCAAGTGGTAAAACAATAGGTAAAATAACACCTATTAGTAATCAAATTCTTCGTTTTGAAATTGACTTACAAGAAGAGAATTTAGACCTGATAAAACTTTTTCTTCAAACTAATAATACTTTTAATTTAGACTATAAAGTCTTTCAAGGACAAAAAGAAGGTAGTCAAAAAATATCTCTTAAAATTCCTGAAAACATTTTAAAGCAATTGGATTTTACCGATTTGCAAAAAGAGTTTAATACCATTGAAAGCAATACATCTACAATCATTGATGCTATTAAAATAACAAGCAATTTATCGCCTGTTTTAGAAAGTACAGGAGAAGGTACTTTAGAATATATAGAAATATCTTTAGCATTCTTATTTCAAGACAAAACTGTATTTCGAGGGCCTAAAAGGTTCTCATCACATTCTGTAAATGGTTCTGAAGAAGAGATTTATTTTATGAAATATTCAGAGGATTATACAATAAAAATAACTGGTACAGCATACTACGAATTTGGCCAAAGAGATATTGTAAATAATAATTCCTTTACTAATACTAAATATATAACACTCCAGGAAAGCATGTTTAAAAAAAACGATTAAGAATTTCCTAAACAATTAATATTAATTTAAACAAAAGTACTCATGAAAAATTATAATAAAATAACAACAGCAATAATTATAATCCTATTTACAATACAACTCCAAGCACAAGGAGATTGGAATGCTCCAACCGAGGAAGAAGAACGTAGTAAAATATATACTATGAAAGATGCTATTAGAGATAAACAATATGTTTTTTCCTTTAATTTTAATAAAAGTTCTGAAACAGCTATGTGGAGCGGTATTTTTTTAATGCTAGAAAAAAGATTTAGATATACAGATTATAATATTACTCTACAATGTTTTAGCAGTGCAGGAGAAAGCGAATCTTACGATAAAGAATTAGCCACAAAAAGAGGTAATGCAGTTAAGAAATTTTTAATAGATAAAGGTATTTCTAAATCAAGAATTAACATTGAAGTATATGGAAATAAAGATATTTACGGCATTAAATCTGAAGGGTTTAATGGACTCAAAGATTATGTCTATCATAGAAGAGTCGAACCCATTTTTGTTCTTAAAGAAAAAAAGAAAATTAAAGATTTTATCATTGACTTTAAAAACGCAGAAACCTTAAATGATGACATTGATGAAGGTCAAGAAATATTTCTTGATCTAATAGAGCCTTATGTAAAAGCAATTAAAGAAGGTAATCACTTACAAAAGCTACCAGGTGTTGGAAGACCATCTTCAGACCAAGATGAATTTTTAGAACAAGCCGAAAGCCTTATTAAAGAAACTGTAAAAGCAGGAACCAATCCTAAAAAACTTGGAAAGCTAATTGCAACTTATGGTCTTGGATCGTTTATTGATCTCTTTACAAGTAATCAAACCAAAGTAATCGCTAAAAACAGGAAAGAGATGTACATCATGATTATAGAAGCATTTACGAAGTACTGCTTTCCTAAATACCCATCTAATAATAGGATAAAACAAGGTAATTATAGTAGCAGTCAAAAGTATCTTTTTTATGTTATTGGTTATGAAATTAGCAAACTCTCAAATCATGAAAAATATAAAATTAGAGCGCGCTTTATTGCAGGGCAAACTCCAGGGTTATCTACAGAGTCTAGAAGTCATCGTTTTAAATATAAAATAAATAATCCATCGACATTTAAAAGTAGTATGTCTTTCTTTTTTGCAAAAAGTGAATATAGATATAGAGATTAATAACTTTTTTATTGTAAGTAAACATCTATCTCTATAACAGTATTTATTTACTCAGCAATACAAAAGTAAATTTTCTTAACATACTAAAAAAGGACAGCTTTCCTGCTAATATAATTGATGAAATAGCATTAATATAAACTCTACAAAATAATCACTATCTTAAATACAAAAGTAAACGCCATGAAATCAATATATTATGCTAATCGTATTATTTATCTTTCTTTTGCCATGCTTTTTTTTACTTGCAAAGACAAAACACCAAAACCAAATCCTGCATTAGCTTCTATAGATTTAAAACGAGGCGAACTATTATTATGCAGTACCGAACAATTTGGTGATGTTAGTTTCTCCTTAGATTGCAACTACGAAGTAAAAGAAACCTTTGATTTAGCCCTTTCATTATTACATTCGTTTGAATATACAGAAGCTGAAAAAGCTTTTGTAAAAGTAGTAGATATGGATCCAGAATGTGCAATGGCATATTGGGGAATTACCATGAGTATGTATCATGGTCTTTGGGCACCACCAAGTGAAAATGATCTCAATAAAGGATTACAACTTCTTGCTATAGCAGAAACATTGCAAAAAACAGAAAGTGCACAACAATATCTTGGTGCAATTACAGCATTTTATAAAGATTGGAAAACAAAAGACCATCGTACACGCGTATTATTGTATGAAAAGGAAATGGAAAGAATGTATGCTAAGCAGAAAGAAGATACAGAAGCCGCCATTTTTTACGCATTAGCAATAAGAGCTGCTGCAGACCCAAAGGATAAAACCTATGCAAGGCAAAAAAAATCTGGTAAAATATTAGAAGATTTATTTATTAAGCAGCCCAATCATCCTGGAATAGCACATTATATTATCCATAATTACGATTATCCCGAGTTGGCTCAAATGGCATTAAATACTGCTAGACGTTATGCTATTATAGCACCAGCCTCAGCACATGCACAACACATGCCTTCCCATATATTTACGCGTTTAGGACTTTGGCAAGAATCTATAAACACGAATATAAATTCTGCTTCTTCAGCAGTTTGTTATGCTGAAAGTATTGCTCCAAATGCCAATTGGACGCAAGAAATTCATGCGGTAGATTATCTAGTATATGCGTATTTACAATTGGGAGACAATAAGAAAGCACAAGAAGAATTAGATGCCATGCAATCTGTAACTGCCGTTTTTCCTAAAAACCATTTTGCTTCTAGTTATGCGTTAATTGCTATGCCAATTCGAATGGCTTTAGAAAATAAAAACTGGAAACAAGCTGCCAATCTAGAGTTACCTTCCATAGCTTTCCCTTGGGAAAAATTACCTTGGGAAAAATCCATGATGCATTTTGGAAAAGCACTAGGGTATTCACATACTGGAAATATCGCTTTAGCGGAAGCAGAATTAAACACTTTACACATATTACATAAAAAATTAGTTGAAGCAAACGAAACCTATAAAGCAGATCAAGTAAATATTCAAGTGCATGCTGCAAATGCATGGATTCAATTAGCAAAAGGAAATAAAACGGAAGCACTAAATTTAATGCAACTTGCCGCAAAACTAGAAAACGAAACCTCTAAACATCCAGTAACTCCAGGTGAAGTTTTACCTGCAGACGAGCTTTTAGGCGATATGCTTTTAGCTTTAAATAAACCAAAGGAAGCATTAGATGCTTATGAAGTAAACCTTCTTGGACATCCAAATAGGTTTAATGGAATTTATGGTACAGCAATAGCAGCAAAACAATCTGGAAACCCAGAAAAAGCTACTCAATATTTTAAAGAACTTATAGAACTAACTAAACATGTTAATAGTGATAGACTAGAATTAGAGGAAGCTCGATTGTTTATTGCAAAACAACAACCTCTTTAGTTTATGCGTTCTAAAACCTTTATTATTTCAATAGTTTTTGTATTATTTTTATCTTGTAATAAGCAGAAAATCAAACCATTGCCTATTTACAATCCTGCAAATTTAAATAAAGAATTAGTAGATAAAAGCTTAAGAAGCACATCAAAAAACCACACTGTTTTAGATTTTAATCTCATCAATCAAAACGGACAAATTATAACTCAAGACAATTACAAAGGTAAAATTTATGTAACCGATTTCTTTTTTACAAGTTGCGGAACTATCTGTCCGACTATGACAAATAATATGTTCAAAATTCAAAAGGCATTTTTAAATAATCCAGATGTAATGTTCCTATCAATATCTGTAACTCCAACAATTGATAGTGTTCCCGTTTTACACGAATATGCAAAAAACAAAGGTGTTATAGATGTTAAATGGAATGTAACAACTGGTAATAAAAAACACATCTATAATCTTGCTCGTAAAAGCTACTTTGCTGTTGTAGAGAAAGGTGATGGAGGATTACAAGATTTTATACACACACCAAATTTTATATTAGTAGATACAAAAAAGCAAATTCGAGGTATTTATGATGGAACTAATAATGACGATGTTAAACGCATAATTAGTGATATAAAAATCTTACGTAATTAGCTTATATCTTTTCTTTACATTCCTACATTTTTCATCAAAATAATTATCTTTGATAAAATTCAATGTATTACATGAACGACAACATTATCCTTATTCTTGCTATATTAATTTCAGCCATTATTGGTGGTTATTTAGGAATGCTTTTTACTAAACTAAAAAGTAAAAGCGAAAAAAGCACTTTAGAAGAACGCAATAATAACTTACAACAACAGTTTAACGACTTCAAGCTGTTTTCGGAAACAGAGAACCAAAAACAAAACCAAACTTTCGACAATCAGTTAACAGAATTAAAAGAAACTATTTCTAAGATTGAAGTTGAACGTGAAGATATTAGACGTGAAAAAGACTTTTTAAATACGGAATTAGCACGTAGAAATTCGGAATTCGAAAACCTTCAAAAACTTAATCTTAAAAGAGATGAAGAGTTAGAAGAACAACAAAAACGATTACGAACAGATTTCGAGAATCTTGCTAATAAAATTCTTGATGCTAAATCTGAAAAATTCACACTTCAGAATAAAGAAAATATAAAGAGCATTTTAAATCCTTTACAAGAGAAAATTCAGCTATTCGAAAAGAAAGTAGACGATACTCAAAAGGAAAGTATAAGTATGCATTCTGCTTTAAAAGAACAATTGTTAGGCTTAAAAGATTTAAACCAACAAATGACGAAGGAAGCAACCAACCTTACCAGAGCTTTAAAAGGCGACAGTAAAATGCAAGGAAATTGGGGAGAACTAGTTTTAGAACGTGTTCTTGAAAAATCTGGTTTAGAAAAAGACAGAGAGTATTTTGTACAACAAAATTTCACTAGAGAAGATGGTACAAGAGTATTACCAGATATTGTACTACACTTACCAGACAATAAAAAAATGATTATTGACAGTAAAGTGTCTTTAACAGATTACGAGCGTTACGTTAACGCAGAAGACGAGGATAGAGAAACGTATTTAAAAGCACATATTAATTCTATTAGAAGACACGTAGATCAACTCTCTGACAAGAAATATGAGGATTTATACGATATAGAAAGCCCAGATTTTGTATTACTTTTTGTACCAATTGAGCCTGCTTTTGCAGTAGCAATTAATGCAGATAACTCTTTATACAATAAAGCTTTCGAAAAAAACATTGTTATTGTTACACCTTCTACGCTTTTAGCCACTTTAAGAACCGTTGACAGTATGTGGAATAACGAAAAACAGCAACAGAATGCCATTGAAATTGCGCGTCAAGCAGGTGCTTTATACGATAAATTTCATGGCTTGGTAACTGATTTAACTGGAGTTGGAAAGAAAATTGACGATGCTAAAAAAGATTATTCTGCTGCAATGAATAAATTAGTAGAAGGAAAAGGAAACCTTATTACTAGTGTTGAAAAAATTAAAAAGCTAGGAGCAAAAGCAAAAAAAGCGCTACCTGAAAAAATTATAAAACGCGCTCAAATCGACGAATAATAAACTAACAATATGATGAAATTTTTATTTAAAACATTTGTAGTAATACTTCTTATAATAGCTGGTTATTTTGCTTTTATCTATTATGCCTCTTATAGTGAAGGTGTTCGTGCTGGTGAATTGGTGAAATTTAGCAGTAAAGGCGTTTTGTTTAAAACTTGGGAAGGAGAAATTAGCCAAGGTGTTAGTGAGGCTCAAATTTTCAAATTCTCGGTAGAAGCCGGAGAAACTAAAGTTATTGAAGACTTAAACAAATACCAAGGTCGTTTAGTTAAACTTACTTATTTTGAACGCTACAAATCTTTATTTTGGCTTGGTGATACACAATATTTTGTTTCTAAGGTTGAATTAAACACATCTAATAACGAATAATAACATGCCAAATTATAGAAAAGTTGATAGCTCGAGGATAAATCTTTCAGAATTAATGAAGCCTTCCCATTCTAATTTTAGTGGAAAAATTCATGGAGGTTACATATTAAGCATTATGGATAATATTGCTTTTGCATGTGCTAGTAAACACTCTAAAGCATATTGTGTAACTGCTTCTGTAGATACTGTAGATTTTTTAAATCCAATAGAAGTTGGAGAGCTAGTTACAATGAAAGCTTCTGTTAATTATGTTGGTAGAACCTCTATGGTTGTTGGTATTCGTGTTGAAGCAGAAAATATACAAACAGGAAAAATGAAACACTGTAACTCATCTTACTTTACAATGGTAGCTAAAGATGATAATGGAAAATCAATTGAAGTTCCTGGTTTAATATTAAACGATAAGACCGAAGTAAAACGTTACCTAAAAGCACTTAAGCGAATAGAAACTAAAAAGGCTAGACAAGAAGAATTCGATCATCAAGATTTTTCACATCAAGATTATTTACATGAGTTAAAAGGGTATAAAGTTAAAATTGAGCTACCTGACAATTTTTAACAAACAAAAGAGCCTTCAATATTATATTGAAGACTCTTTTAATTTTATAAAACTTAATAATTAAAGTTTTACAAATCGCTTAGTTAAAGTAATATCTTGATCTGGAGACGACAGTCTTACCAAATACAAACCACTATTCCACTTTGCTATATTAACGCTAGAAGATAACTCACTTAAAAGTTGTGAATATACTTTCTTACCTAAAACATCGAAAACTTCAAGTTGTAAACCTTTGTCTGTTAGCGTAGGAATGTTAATATTCATAACATCGTTACATGGGTTAGGATATATTGAAAATTTTGTTGGTGCTTCAAATTGCGGAGTACTTAATATTCCTTCTGCAACAACTGTAATTGTCCCATTCATACTTCCTGGATGTGGAGTACATTCGTAAGGATTAGTACCTATTGAAGTAAATACTCTACTATAAGTCACTCCTGCTCCAGATGCAATAAAACCGCTATCCCAACTTTCTGTGCTTCCTGCTTTACTAGTAACAGTATGAGTACCTGTGGCATAATAGTCCCAAACAACTGTGTCTCCAACCTCTATTGTTCTGTCAGCATTATTATTAGTGCCAGTTGCACTAGGATTAGAGCCAAAACTCCAATCAATAGTAATTGTTTCGACTTGTGCGCTAAGACTCATTGAGCTTATTGCACAAAAAATAAAAAGTAATTTTCTCATCATATAATAGTTTTTTATTAAAAATACAAAAAAAATACCTTTTTAAAATAAAAAAATGAAATAAATGCAAGTTTTTAGTTAAAACTTACACTTATCTCATTTTATATAAAAAACTATTTTACTTACTTAAATACATCTTTCTACGTGAGTATAAATTATAAAACTCATCGTCTTTTAAATCATCTATAAATAATATGCTTTCTCCAGTACTTTTCATTTCTGGACCTAACTTTTTATTTACGTTATGAAACTTATTAAATGAGAAAACAGGTTGCTTAATGGCATATCCTTTCAACTGTGGATTGAAATTAAAATCTGTTACTTTTTTCTCGCCTAACATTACTTTAGTTGCATAATTTACATAAGGTTCTCCATATGCTTTTGCTATAAACGGAACCGTTCTAGAAGCTCTTGGATTGGCTTCTATAATATATACCATATCATCTTTTACAGCAAATTGTATGTTTATTAAACCTACTGTATTTAAAGCTAAAGCAATCTTATTAGTATGATCTATAATTTGTTGCATTACTAAAGGTCCTAGATTAAAAGGAGGTAATAAAGAATTACTATCACCAGAGTGAATACCACAAGGCTCAATATGCTCCATAATTCCTATTATATACACATTTTCACCATCGCAAATTGCATCTGCTTCTGCTTCAATTGCTCCATCTAAATAATGATCTAGTAACAATTGATTTCCTGGCATACGCGCTAATAAACTTACAACATGCTCTTCTAATTCTTGTTTATTAATTACAATTTTCATGCCTTGCCCACCAAGTACATAAGAAGGTCTTACTAGAATTGGAAAATCTAAAACATCCGCAATTGCTGCTGCTTCGTCTGCAGTTGTAGCAATATCGAATTCTGGATAGGGAATATTATTTTCTTTTAACATATTAGAGAATAAGCCTCTATCTTCAGCTAAATCTAAAGCTTCAAAACTAGTTCCTAAAATTTTAACACCATATTTAGATAGCTTTTCGGCAAGCTTTAATGCCGTTTGTCCACCTAACTGTACAATAACACCTACTGGTTTTTCATGTCTAATTATATCGTAGATATGTTCCCAAAATACAGGTTCGAAATACAATTTGTCTGCTATATCAAAATCGGTTGAAACCGTTTCTGGATTACAGTTTATCATAATTGTTTCGTAACCACATTCTGCAGCTGCTAACACACCATGTACACAACAGTAATCGAACTCGATACCTTGTCCTATTCTATTTGGACCAGATCCTAAAACAATAACTTTTTTCTTATCTGAAACTATACTTTCGTTATCTGCATAACGTTTACCATCTGGAGTTTCAACATCACTTTCGAAAGTAGAATAATAATAAGGTGTTTTTGCTTCAAATTCTGCAGCACAAGTATCTACTAACTTATAAACTCTAGTAACACCTAATTCTTCTCTTTTATTATAAACCTGACTTTCTAAACAGCCCAACATGTGTGCTATTTGTCTATCTCCATAACCTTTTTGTTTCCCTTCAAGAAGTAAATCTTTTTGGATTGTATCTATTGTAAAGGTTGAAATTTCTTTTTCTAAAACATATAATTCTTCATATTGCTTTAAAAACCACATGTCAATTTTTGTAATTTCATGAATACGGCTTAATGGAATTCCCATTTGTATCGCATCATAAATAGCAAATACACGATCCCAACTTGCATTGGTTAATTTGTCTATAATTTGATCGTAATTTTTATAACCCTTTCCATCTGCACCTAATCCATTACGTTTAATCTCTAAAGATTGCGTTGCTTTATGAAGCGCTTCTTGGAAACTTCTACCAATTCCCATTACTTCTCCAACAGATTTCATTTGTAAACCTAATGTTCTATCAGATCCTTCGAACTTATCAAAATTCCAACGTGGAATTTTAACAATAACGTAATCTAAAGTAGGCTCGAATAAAGCAGAAGTAGATTTTGTAATTTGGTTTTGTAATTCGTCTAAGTGATAGCCTAAAGCTAATTTAGCAGCAATTTTAGCAATTGGATAACCTGTTGCTTTACTAGCTAATGCTGAAGAACGCGATACACGAGGATTAATTTCGATGGCGATAATATCTTCATTTTCATCTGGACTTACAGCAAACTGCACATTACAACCACCTGCAAAATCACCAATATTACGCATCATATGGATTGCCATATCACGCATTCTTTGGTATGTTTTATCACTTAATGTCATTGCTGGAGCAACAGTTATAGAATCTCCAGTATGAATCCCAATTGGATCCATATTTTCAATAGCACAAATAATAACAACATTATCGTTAGAGTCTCTAAGTAACTCTAATTCATATTCTTTCCAACCTATTAAGGCCTTATCGATCATAACTTCATGGATAGGAGAAATTTCTAATCCACGCGTTAATAACTCATCAAAATCTTCTTCTTTATGCACAAATGAAGCACCAGCTCCTCCTAAAGTAAAAGAGGCTCTAATTATTAAAGGAAACCCAAATTCTTGAGCAATTTCTTTCCCTTTTAGATAAGAAGTAGCTGTAGCTTGCGGTGCCATAGGAATATCTATGGCAAGCATTAACTCTCTAAACTTCTCTCTATCTTCTGTAATATTAATAGCGTCTATATTAACACCTATAATTTCTACATCGAAATCTTTCCAGATTCCTTTTTCGTCTGCTTCAATACATAAATTTAAAGCAGTTTGTCCTCCCATTGTTGGTAAGACCGCATCAATATGAGGATGTTCTTTTAATATTTTAACTATCGATTTTGTGGTTAGAGGCAGCAAATAAACATGATCAGCCATTGAAGGATCTGTCATTATTGTTGCTGGATTAGAGTTTATTAAAACAGTTTCAATTCCGTCTTCTCTAAGCGAGCGTAATGCTTGCGTTCCAGAGTAATCGAATTCACAGGCTTGCCCAATTACAATAGGTCCTGAACCTATAATAAGTATTGATTTTAATTTAGAATTTTTTGGCATTTTAGTAATTTATTATGTGATGCAAAAATAGTAAAAATTAGACACAAAAAAAGGCGTTACACCTAAGTAACGCCTTTATAATATTAACAATTGTTAATCATTATTTTTTATGTCTAGTTTCTGTTGAAACAGATAATTTCTTTCTTCCTTTTGCTCTTCTACGAGCTAATACCTTTCTACCATTAGCAGAAGCCATTCTTTCTCTAAAACCATGTTTATTTCTTCTTTTTCTTTTCGATGGCTGAAACGTTCTTTTTGGCATTTTCTTATTTTTTAAATCTGAATTGTAAAATCTTTCTAATTGTTTTGGGTGACCCCTAAAACTGAGCGCAAATATACAACGACTTTTTTATTTCACAAACCTTATTTTAAAAATATTTTATTATGAATTGCTTTATTTCTAAATATGAAGCATTTGGCAATAAAATAAGCCTAAAATGAAGCACAAATCCAATTCTTAACGATGCATATTTCAGAAAAAATGAGTTTCTTTGCACTCCTATATGATAAATATAACGCATAAATCATAATAGGCATTTCAAAAAAACAATAAAAACGTATTACAATGTATAATAAAGTCTTTAAATTAATAATTGCAGGTTTAATATTAGCAACAGCTGTATGGCAGTTTACAGAAGGTGGTATTGGTAATGGTATCATGCTTATTTTCTTAGCACTCATTTTTGTGTTTCTATATTTTAAAAATGAATTTATTTTACTTGCCTTTTTAAAATTACGTAAACAAGATTTTCCAGGCGCTCAAAAATGGCTTAACAAAATTAAGAGCCCAGAAGCAGCTTTAGTAACTAAACAACAAGGTTATTTTTACTACTTACAAGGTATCATGGTTTCTCAATCTGATATGAACCTTGCTGAAAAACACTTTAAAAAAGCTGTAACTCTTGGTTTAAGCATGGATCAAGATATGGCAATGGCAAAATTAAATTTAGCCGGTATTGCTTTTTCTAAGCGTAAAAAACAAGAAGCGACTATTCTTATTAATGAAGCTCAAAAACTAGATAAGAATGATATGCTTAAAGAGCAAATTAAAGAAATGAAAGCAAATATGAAACGTGCTCAAGGTGCTCCAAAACAACATTATGGACAAGGCGGCTCTATGAGAGCGCAAAGAAGAGCTTCGAGATAGTCAAAGACTTATGTTAAAATATTAGATTCAAAAAAAGCTCACTATCGTGAGCCTTTTTTTTGTTTAAAACTTATAATAAAGGAGCCCAAAGTTTACAATAAGCTTCTTTCAGTTTTGTAAAATTAGATCTTTTCGACCATTCTTCAGGAATCATCTCTTTAGCATTTCTTAAATCAGCTATAAAATCTGCTTTTAAGTCTTCGCTTGTCTGTTTATCGTAAATAACTGCATTAATTTCAAAGTTAATTTTAAAACTTCTATAATCCATATTTGAGGTCCCTATAGTCGAAAACACATCGTCTACAACCATTGTTTTTGAGTGTATAAAACCTTTGGTATAACGGTATACTTTTATATTAGCCTTAAACAAGCGCTCTAAATACGAATTTGTTGCGTGTTTAGCAATCCAAGAATCACTTTCGTCTGGAATAAGCAACTTTACTTCTATTCCGCTAAGTGATGCTATTTGTAATGCCATGATAAATTCATCATTTGGGATAAAATACGGAGTTGTTAAATAAATATAATCATCAGCAGAAGTGATTGCAGAAAACATAACATCCATAATATTTGCCCAATCAGTATCTGGACCACTGGCTGCTATTTGTACTGCAACGTTATCATTACACGATTCATTTGGGAAATAATCTCTGGTAATTTTCACTTTGGACTCAGATACAAATTCCCAATTAATAAAAAACTGAGCTTGTAATGTTACAATTGCTCCTCCTTCTATACGTAAATGTGTATCTCTCCAATACGTTTCTTTCTCCGGCTTGTTTACATAAGAATCTGAAATATTTATACCTCCTAAATAACCAATAGCACCATCGATAACAGCAATTTTTCTGTGATTACGATAGTTCATTCTTCCTGTAAATTTCGGGAATAAAACTGGCATAAATGAATAAAACTGAACACCACTCTCTATCAATTTGTTTTTCATTTTATGCGAAATATCTGCACCAACATCGTCCACACTTAGCCTTACTTCTATTCCTGCTCTTGCTTTATCGCAAAGGATATTTAAAAATTCTGAGCCAATAACATCATCTTTTACAATGTAGTACTCTAAGTGAATGTGGTGTTTTGCTGCATTCAAATCTTGAAAAAGGCGTTTGAATTTAACTTCGCCATTATTTAGAATCTCAACTGTATTAGATAGCGTTAATGGTGCTTTATCACTTTTCTGTAATAATTTTACTAGTTTTATTTTATCTTCTAAAAAATCGTCTTCCAATTCTTGAAGTTCTTTTGTATTAAGATTTAATTCATCGTTAAGGGTTTTTATAATTTTCTCATTGAGAATATTCTTGCGATTAAATATTTTGTTCTTCCTATATTCTTGTCCAAATAAATAATAAACTAAAAGTCCTACAAACGGAAAAAACACTAGCACAATAATATATGTTAGTGTTTTGGTAGGATTGGTATTTCTAAAAAGAATAGTTATTGCTGCCGAAATAGCTAACAAGTAATTAATAACAATAATTAACTTAAACCAATTATCTTTTAGAAACTCTATCATTTATGGAGTTATAGAATAGTAACCTTTTTCTGGAATATCAATAAAATATTGTTTTTTTGAAGCATTATTTAACTTGTTCTCTCTTAACCAAGGATTATGAATTTTTAGAATTTTGTAGTTAATACCCATATCTTTTGCAAACTGTGCAAAATCTGTAACAGCAGTATCTACAGATACTTTATAGGTTGGAATGTTTGTATATAAATCTTTTTGCCTAAAGTTAAACCCATATTTTGTTGGGTTAGATAAAATTTCTTTTAAAGCTATAATTCTAAATACGTAACGACCTGTTTCTTGTCCTAAAAGCAAATCGTAATAACTTTCAACTTTCTGAGCGTCTAATCGCTTAGAAACACCATAATTTCCAGCATTATAAGCAGCAGCAGCATTGGTCCAAGACCCTAAACGTTCTTTCGATTTTTTTAAATAATCGCAAGCTACTTGTGTTGCCATTTCGAGGTTATAACGCTCATCTACATTTGCATTTACTTCCAATCCATTTTCTCTTCCTGTTGCCTTCATAATTTGCCAAAACCCACTTGCTCCTGCTGGAGATTTTGCATTTGTTAATCCGCTTTCTATTACTGCTAAATATTTAAAATCGTCTGGAATTCCGTTTTTGGCTAAAATAGGCTCAATTATAGGAAAATATTTTTGTGCACGTTTAAACATTAATAAACCATTAGATTGCCAATAGGTATTTACCAATAACTCTTTATCCATACGTTCTAAAATATCTGGATTATGTAAAGGCATGCGTTCACCAGCAAAGTCCAAATAATCTGGAACCTGCAAGGCATAAACGTTATAATCGTTAATAATTTTCTTTTCTAAATTCTCGTCTGTTGGCGCTTCTTGATAGGCGTTTATAAATAATGCTCCTAAGCATAAAAGACCAATTCCTGCTAATACTTTTTGTACAATTTTCATCATCATTTCGTTTTTTATAAAATTATAATAATTTACGGATAAACTCTTCTTTATTCTAAAATAAATTTAGGTAAATTCTCGTTAAACCATTTGTATTTATCTATTATCATTATATGTGTTCCATTTTTTACTGTAATACAATTTTCTATACAGTGATGCGGAAAAACCATATCTTTTTCTCCATGTATATGAATTACTTCTAGGATAACTTCATCCTGTTCCCAATTAATGACCTGTTCTATCGACCAATCTAAATAGTACTTATCATTAACGGAAAGATACTTCTTATACAGGTCTATACGTTTCTTTATTAAATCTCCAAACGAAAATTTAGTTAATAAATCGAGATTACTCGCTAATTGGGTTGGTAACAATTTATAAGCTTTTGTAGCTTTTAGCACTTTAAATCTTTTTGGCAGCTCATGTTTCGTTTTCACACTAGACACCACAAAAAGCTTCCGCAAAGTAATATGTTTACTCATTTCTTGAACCAAAATACCACCAAAAGACACGCCTAATAATACTACATTTTCATGATTTATTTTCTTGGTCATCCTTAAGGCATAGTTACTTAGCGTTTCGTTTTTTATAGGAATCTCCCAATGCAACTTATGCATTTGAAACTGATTTTCTGGTAATGAGATATTATCAAAAATCGATGGATTTGCTGCCATTCCAGGCATTAAATAAACATGTATTATGTCTTGATTCATAAGGATTTAACAGTGATTAACAACTAATTAACGATAAGTTTTCGTATTTTTGCAATGTGTAAAGCTATAAAATAGCTGGCATTATATTTGTTCCCTTAACAATAAATTAAACTTATTATATTATGACTGATGCTGCTGAACTGGTTGACAATGATTTTCAACGTCAATTTGAATTAAAGATTGGAGAACATTTTGCAAAGATTGAATATTCTTTGCAAGAACGAAAAATCTTCTTAACTAAGTTAATTATTCCTGAAGAAATTACAGACGAAAATTTTACTTCAGATTTTTTAAAATTAGTGTTTGAGAATATTGAAGAACGTAATTTAAGTGTTGTACCTACAAACCCTGAAATTGCTAAATTTATTCGAAAGAATAGACAGTACAAGAAATTACTCCCTGTTGGATTAAGGATTTAATTTAGAAGGTTTTAAAGACATAAAAAAAACTGAAACTAATATTTCAGTTTTTTTTATGCCATTATGTTTTCAAACTCAAACCTTACCAATCCATCATCATCGATATTAGTAAGATTAACTTGGTGTATTGTATTAACTAACTCTGGATTCCAAGGTGCTTTTACCTTTACATAGTTTTCGGTAAAACCATGAATATAGCCTGCCTTATTTTCACTTTCAAACAAAACAGATCTAGAAGTTCCTATTTGTTTTTCGTAAAAAGCACGACGCATTTTAGAGCTTAAACCTCGTAACATTTTGCTACGTTTACTTCTTACATTTTTAGGTACAACAGTTTCAAAACTTGCTGCTTCTGTATTGTCTCTTTCAGAATATGTAAACACATGTAAATAAGAAATATCAAGTGTGTTTAAAAAATTATATGTTTCTAAAAAATGCTCTTCTGTTTCACCAGGAAATCCAACAATAACATCTACACCAATACATGCATGCGGCATTACTTCATTAATTTTCGCAACACGATCTACATACAATTCTCGCATGTAACGTCGTTTCATTAACTTCAAAATATCGTTATGCCCACTTTGTAATGGAATATGAAAATGAGGTACAAATGCTCTAGATTTACTTACAACATCTATAGTTTCATTCTTTAACAAATTTGGTTCTATAGAAGAGATACGAAGTCGCTCTATACCTTCAACTTTATCTAAGGCTTGCACCAATTCTAGAAAGGTATGTTCGTGCTTTTTATTGCCAAATTCACCTTTACCATAATCACCAATATTGACTCCTGTTAATACAATTTCTTTAATACCTTTTGAAGAAATTTCTTTAGCGTTATTTATTACATTTTCTAATTCGTCACTTCTAGAAATCCCTCGTGCTAGAGGAATGGTACAATACGTACATTTATAATCGCAACCATCTTGCACTTTTAAAAAGGCACGTGTTCTGTCTCCTATAGAATAACTACCAACATAGAAATCGGCATCATTAATATCGCAAGAATGCACTTCGCCAAAATCGTTTTTGGTTAAATCGTTTAGGTAATCTGTAATTTTGAATTTCTCGGTTGCTCCAAGTACTAAATCTACTCCATTAACATCTGCTAATTCTTGCGGTTTTAACTGTGCATAACAACCTACTGCTGCTACAAAAGCATCTGCATTTGCTTTTTGTGCCTGCTTAACTATGGTTTTAAAACGCTTATCGGCATTTTCTGTAACCGAACAGGTATTAATAACATAAATATCTGCTGTTTCAGAAAAATCTACACGCTCAAAGCCTTCATCTTTAAAATTTCTAGCTATTGTAGAAGTTTCAGAAAAATTAAGCTTGCAACCTAAAGTATAAAATGCGACTTTTTTTTGTTTCATGAAAATATAATAAACGCCACAAAATTACATAAAAAGAGCGTTTTAATTAGTTAAAACGCTCTTTTATTCTAAAAAATAAATAACTTAATTTTTAATTATTTTTTTAGTTACGCTTCCTTTGTCTGTTTGTACACGTAACATATATACACCATTACCTAAGTTAGTAATGTTAATTTTTGTAGTATTATTAAAGTTTAAAACGCGTTTCCCAGTAATATCGAACACTTCTACTTTTTCAATACTTTTTGGGTTATTCATCTTAATATTAATAAAATCTTTACTTGGGTTTGGAGATATTGAAACATCATTTAGAGAAAACTCTTCTACGCCTAGTAATAAACAAGTTCCTGTAAAAGTATAAGTTCCATCTAATAATGGTGCTGTAGTAGTAACAGCCCAAACACCAGCAGTAGTATCACTTTTAGAAGCATAAGCTTGCCCTGCAACTAGAGCACCAGCTGTAACTCCTGTATCTCCATTAACTGTATTACCCATTACAAAACCTATCCAATAATTAGCAACTGTAGCTCCTGCTGTATTATCTAAAACTACAGGTGTAGTAAAAGTAAAAGTAACAGTATAAATAGCAAAGGTAGATATTGGAGTTTCTGTAACCACAGTTGGTGTAATAGTTTCTGAACTTACAACAGTACCTGGAATACCACCTACTTCACTATAAACAGTAATATCTCCTGTAGGGTTTAGAGTAGCCAAATCTGCAGTAGCCATTTTAACTGTTATAGATGTTAAAGCAAACTGAGTATAGGCGTCAACAGGGAAATCGAATGCCACATTTTGGTTATTGTTTTCAGGGTTTGTGTATACAATACTAGACACAGGAGCATCGTTACCTACCGAGCAAGCTGTTTGTGCATTAAGTTGTAAACCAAATGCAACGAGTAGTAATAATAAAATGTAGTTTTTTTTCATGATTTTAAAATTTAATTATTAATGTTAAATATAAATAAAAAATAATCAATCTCATTAATTAAACTAAAAAACTCGATCGTAGAATAGAAGTAATAGCTTTGTTTTTTGGTATTTAATCTAATTTTTTAAGTTTATTCCTAGGTTAGAATTTATATATTTACTCCCAACTTTATTTAAATATTCGTGTTTTACTTACAACTTACATTTTTTACAAATAAGTTAAAAGACAACACACTAAAACTGATAAGCAACACTTGAAGGCAAAATATTAATTATGGATTTAAATATTAATACGACTATTAAATACATACTACTCTTACTGTTATTTTTTTTGTTTTTTTCCTGCGGAAATACTAAAAACGAAAATAATCTAAACCAAGTATTTAGATATAACGAACATAAAAATATTGGATCACTAGATCCTGCTTTTGCTAAAGACAATGCCGATATTTGGGCTGTAAACCAATTATTTAATGGTTTAGTACAAATGGACAATGCTTTAAATGTACAACCAAGTATAGCTAAAAGTTGGACAGTTTCTCAAGACGCACTCACCTACTCTTTTTCACTTAGACACAATGTTTATTTTCACAAACACAAATTGTTTGGCAAAGATTCTACACGTACAGTAAAAGCTTCAGATTTCGAGTATAGTTTTAATAGACTAATCGATAAAAAGATTGCTTCTTCTGGTCGTTGGGTTTTAAATAAAGTGGATCGTTTTTCAGCAGAGAACGATAGTACTTTTATAGTTAAACTAAAACAGCCATTTCCTGCTTTTTTAGGCTTACTTACCATGAAATACTGCTCTGTGGTACCAAAAGAAATTGTAGAGCACTTTGGAACAGATTTTAGAGCAAACCCAATTGGCACTGGACCTTTTAAATTTAAACGTTGGGAAGAAAATATTAAACTTGTTTTTAGGAAGAATAACAATTATTTCGAGAAAGACGATAAAGGCAAAAAATTACCATATTTAGAAGCTATTGCCATTACTTTTTTACCAGATAAACAAAGTGAATTTTTACAATTTATTCAAGGTAATTTAGATTTTTTAAATTCTTTAGACGCTTCTTATCAAGACGATATACTAACAAGTAAAGGTGAGTTAAGAGCAAAATACAAAACTATTAACCTGATTCGTGGACCTTATTTAAACACTGAGTATTTAGCATTTTACATGGATTCTAAAGTTCCAGAAATGCAATCGAAATTAATTAGACAAGCCGTAAATTATGGTTTCGATAGGCAAAAAATGATGACGTACTTGAGAAATGGTATTGGTATTCCTGCAAATGGTGGTTTTATACCTAAAGGATTACCTGGCTATAATGCTAATATTGGCTACACTTATGACCCTGACAAATCTAAAGAGTTAATTAATCAATTTAAAAATGAAACAGGTATCAATACTCCAGAAATAACCATTACAACTACAAGTAACTATTTAAATTTCTGCGAGTATATACAACGAGAATTACAAAAAACAGGCTTAATAGTTAATGTAGATGTTATTCCTGCATCTACTTTAAAAGGTGCTAAGGCAAATGGCAAACTCGATTTATTTAGAGCCAGTTGGGTTGCAGATTATCCAGATGCTCAAAATTACTTATCGCTTTATTATAGTGATAATTTTGCACCAAATGGCCCAAATTATACGCACTTTAAAAGTGAAGAATTTAATACGCTGTATACTCAATCATTTTCTGAAACTAACACCAAAACTAGAGAAATACTTTATACTAAAATGGATAGTATAGTTATGCAAGAAGCTCCTATTGTTCCATTATACTATGATGAAGTCGTTAGATTTACACAACAGAATGTAAATAATTTAGGCATAAACCCTATAAATATGTTAGAGTTAAAACATGTTACTAAAGAGTAACTGTATCTTTTTCTAGACTCCCTTCTTCAACTAAGTCTGTAATAAAAAAATATTGCGATATTCCATAAAGCATCATTACTAATCTTTTGTAAAAAGGAAACTCTTTATAATAAAAAGAATATATTAATGTAATACTCTCACATAAAACGGCTATTGTTACACTCACTAAAATAATAGTATAACTTTTATTATTTATAGCTCCTTTTCTTAAATAAGCAAATAATAATACTATTAAACACGAATATAAATATAGTAGGGAAAAATACACCTAAATTACCTAAGACTAACAGCATAATAAAAATTAGATATATAAAACATACCAAAAGGAAAGGCAGTAATCTAAGAATTTTAAAACCCTGTTTGTTATAAAAGCGTCTAGCTTAAGACAGCTTACTAATAATAAAAAAATTACAATAGAGACAAAACAACTAATGGTTTTGTGATTAACCTTTATAGCACAGTTTCAAAAATTTAATTTTACAAAAATATCTGAAAACAAAATAATGAAAAATGCTATAGAAAAACAAGGTTTGTTGATGAATACAACTTTTATAATAGCCATATCATTAGTCTCTTTTATTCTACAATTTAATTTTTATTAACTGTTTTCTTTAGCAATTTTCACTTCAATCAAAATGCCGTAAACAATCAAAAACTGAGCTATCCCATAAAAAAGCATAACAGAAATATTTTGAAAAGGAAGTGGCCTATAATATGTTTTTACACCCATAATAACTTCAGAAAGTATTAAAAAAAACATAGCTATCAATACAAGATTATAACTTTTAGTATTAACATCGCCCTTTCTTAAATAAGCAAATATGCATAATAATAAGGAAACAAAAAAGTAGATTAAAACTGGTATAAAAAAATCACCCAAACCTTTATAAATAAGAGAGAGAACTGATACCATAAAAACAAAACCTCCAGCTAAAAATGGCACTAATCTTGAAATTTTAAAATCCCTATTATTAGTAAACCGAAAACAATACATAATCTTAGCCAAAATAAAAAACAACATACTAATAATAAAATTCAAATTATTAATATGATTAATTATACTAACACTTGCTGTCCAAAATAGAAACAAAGCCAAAAAAGTAAAATAGTGCTTTTTTTTATCGTTTTTATTATAATTTTTTAAATAAAAGACTATTAATAAAATCATAAGGAGTGATTTAGTAATATATCTATATGGAATCGGATCCAAATATAATTTACATAAAAGATCTATAAATAAAATTGAAAAATAACCGGTTACAAAATATGGTTTTTTAATATTGAAAAAATTGTCAAGCATTTTGAGCTTCAAAATTATTTATTAATATATTCTTAAAAAAAATAAGGAAACAAAGAATAATTTAAACCTAATTTAACTTATTTTTTCTATCGAGATTCTCTTTATTATTATTATTATTAGTTTCTTTTAAAATCCCTAAGACTATTAGATATTGTGCTAAACAATAAAAAAACATAACTGTAATCTTATTGTAAGCTATTAATGGATTATAAAACATTTTAAGTATGTTAATACTATCTGCAAGCATAAATGACACAACTCCTATGATTACTAGCCAAAAACTAATAGTGTTAACCTCTCTTTTTCTTAAATAAGCAAATTGCATTAACAACATTGAAACAAACAAATAAATGAGTAGCGGCACAAAAAACCCTTCTAAATTACTATAAACCATAAAGATAATAATACTCATATAAGTAAAACAGAAAAGTAGAAAAGGAATTAATTTATTTATTATAAAAACTTCATTATTTAAGAATCGTACAGAATAGCATATTTTGGCAATAACAAATAATAAAGCTGCAATAACAAAATGCAATATATTACCATTGTCTCCTGTTATAAAAAAAAAATTTCCAATAACAAATAAACTTAAGGCAGCAATAACCAGTCTCTTTTTATTAAAATCTTTTTGATAAGTATTATAAAGATAAAACAGTAATAAGCTTAAACCTAATAATATTTTTGAAATATATCTATAGGAATATAACGCATCATTATTCTTAAAAAGGGCATCTAAAAAATATAAAATTATATATAGAATTGAAAATCTAAATGTATTTTTAAAAATAAATTTCATATTGGTAATTGGGGTAACCAATGTAAAAAAATATATTTAATAAATAAAGACTTATTAAATATATTTATTCTCTTCTAAATTTTTTAGTCTCCTCAAAAACATATTCTAAAATAGATTGGTCTACTTCGGTAAATTCTAAAGTTCTTCTAGACATTACAACTTTACAAACCTCAAATGCTTTCTTAGTTAAGTAAGTAGTAAAACCACTACTTCCTCCCCAACTATAACTTGGTATGAAGTTTCTGGGAAAGCCACTACCAAAAACATTAGCATTAACACCTATAACTGTTCCTGTATTAAACATCGTATTAATACCACATTTACTATGGTCTCCCATCATTAAACCACAAAACTGTAAGCCTGTTTTAGCAAAACCTTCTGTATCGTAATCCCAAAGTCTTACCTCTGCATAATTATTTTTAAGGTTAGAATTATTAGTATCTGCACCTAAATTACACCATTCTCCTATTACAGAATTTCCTAAAAAGCCATCATGTCCTTTATTAGAATACCCAAATAAAACAGAATTATTTACTTCTCCTCCTACTTTACAATGTGGTCCAACAGTAGTTGCTCCATAAATTTTTGTAGCAAGTTTTAAAGTTGCATTTTCACACAAAGCTAATGGTCCACGAACTACACTGCCTTCCATAATTTCGGCATCTTTTCCAATATAAATAGGACCTGTACTTGCATTAAGTGTTGCAAATTCAAGCTTTGCTCCTTCTTCAATAAAAATATTTTCAGGAGCAATTATGTTATTAGACTTTGGTATTGGTTGAGATTCTCTATCTTTAGTTAGTAATTCGAAATCTTGAGCAATAGCCTCTCCGTTTTTAGCAAAAACATCCCAAGTATGTTCTATTGTAATTACATCTTCGTCAAATTCTATAGCATCAAATGTTGATAAATCTATATCTTCTTGATCTTCTTCAGTAAAAAAAGCAATAACCTCTTCTCCTTTAAAAATCGCCTCATTTCGTTTCAAGCTTTTAATCTTATCAACCAAAGTTTCGGTTGGACAAAACGAAGCATTAATCATTACGTTAGCTTCCATCTCTACCATTGGCCATTTTATAGACAAATAATCTTCTGTAACAGTTGTTGTAGTTACTAGTAAATGCATTTCCCATTTTTCACGAATGGTTAAAATACCAACTCTAATATCTGCAACTGGTCGTGTATAAGTAAATGGCAACAATTGATTTCTTGCTGGGCCATCAAAGAGAATGTAATTCATAATATAGTTAAAAAGTTGAAAGTTATAAAGTTTTGCTTATTCTTTCTTAAAGCTTAAGGTTTAAACAAAAATAGTATAATTGTAGAAAACAAAAAAGCCTTTCATTTTATATGAAAGGCTTTTTAATATGTTGCAAGCTAAATTATTTTTTAAACTTAGCGTATTTAGTTTTGAACTTGTCAATACGACCAGCTGTATCTATTAATTTAGATTTACCAGTGTAAAATGGGTGAGATGTTCTTGAGATTTCCATTTTAACTACTGGATACTCAACACCATCTACTTCAATAGTTTCACTTGTATTTGCTGTAGATTTTGTTAAAAAGACGTCTTCGTTAGACATGTCTTTAAATGCTACTAGTCTATAATTTTCTGGATGTATACCTTTTTTCATCGCTTTATGCTTTAATTGTATTCTAAATTCGAGGTGCAAATTTAGTTATTTTTTACAAACCTACACTATTTTTTTTAAAATAATTTAAACTTATTTCTGTAACGTTTTTTTATCTTTGACAACTAACTATTATAATTAACTAATAAACTACAAAAATATGGAAACTTCAACAAAATCATCTGCAATTAATCTTGGCCTATATTTAGGAGGCTTAATGGCTCTTACTACCATTTTAGGTTATGCTCTTTATCTTGAACTTTTAACTAAATGGTGGCTAGGAATAATACTATTTATTGCAATTATTGCATTTGGAATAGTTTCTGCTTTAAAATCTAAAAAAATGCAAAACGGCTTTATTACCTTTAAAGAAGCCTTTAGTTCTTACTTTATTACTGTTGCTATTGGAATATTAATTAGTATGGTTATAAGTATAATAATTTTTAACTTTGTTGATCCTGAAGCTGCATTAGCTTTAAAAGAAAAAACAATTGAAGCCTCAGTACAAATGATGCGTAGTTTTAATGCTCCAGAAGAAGCTGTTGCCACAGCTGTAGAACAAATGGAAGCTCAAAAAAATCAATTTTCTATTGCACCTCAATTACAATCTAATGCTATATTTTTAATTATTCAAGCAGTAATAGGTCTTATTGTAGCTTTAATAGTTAAAAGAGACCCAGAAAACGCATAATAGTTTTATATTTGAAGTATCAATTTCAAAATAATACATGGATATATCTGTAGTCATACCACTACTTAACGAACAAGAATCACTCACAGAATTACACGATTGGATTGCAAAAGTTATGCAATCCAATCGTTTTTCTTATGAAATAATCTTTATAGACGATGGTTCTACAGATGGTTCTTGGGAGACTATAGACGCACTTTCTAAAACCAATACCAATGTAAAAGGCATAAGGTTTTTAAAAAACTTTGGAAAATCTCAAGCCTTGCACGCTGGATTCGAAAAAGCACAAGGTGATGTTATTATTACTATGGATGCAGATTTACAAGACAATCCAGAAGAAATACCTTCGCTTTACAACAAAATTACTACAGAGCATTTTGACCTTGTTTCTGGTTGGAAGAAGAAACGTTACGATAATAAATTTACAAAAAACTTACCCTCTAAACTTTTTAATTGGGCTGCCAGAAAAACATCTGGAGTAACCCTTAATGACTTTAATTGCGGACTTAAAGCCTATAAGAATGTTGTTGTTAAACACATAGATGTAAATGGAGAAATGCATCGCTATATTCCTGTTTTAGCTAAAAACGCTGGTTTTACCAAAATTGGTGAGCAAGTAGTACAACATCAAGCTAGAAAATATGGAGAAACTAAATTTGGAATGGAACGTTTTATCAATGGATTTCTAGATTTAATTACCATATGGTTTATATCTCGTTTTGGAAAAAGGCCAATGCATTTATTTGGTGCTTTAGGTGTAATTATGTTTGCTATTGGTTTTGTTTTTTCTGTATACTTAGGAATCGACAAACTGTTTTTTCATAAAACAGGACGATTAATTACTGAAAGACCACAGTTTTATATTGCTTTAGTGACGATGATTATTGGTACTCAATTTTTTATTGCTGGCTTTTTGGGCGAAATAATTTTACGCTCTAAACAAAATAAAAAACGTTATTTAGTAAAGGAAGAGTTAAACCTAAAAGGCCAAAATTCAAACTAATACTACTTTACAAATTTTTTATAATGCTTACTTTTACATTCTATTAATTTACAACTATGATACATATAGAACCAGAATTACTAAATAGAGTCAATGCCTGGCTAACTCCAGCTTTCGACAAAGACACGCAATCACACATAAAAGATCTTATAGGCACAAATCCTAAAGAACTAAAAGAATCATTTTACAAAAATTTAGAGTTTGGAACTGGTGGAATGCGTGGTGTTATGGGAATTGGCACTAATAGAATTAATAAATATACTTTAGGAAAAAACACACAAGGTATTAGCGATTACTTGTATAAAGTGTTTCCAAACGAAACATTAAAAGTTGCGATAGCTTTTGATTGTAGACACAATAGCAAATCTTTAGCTAAAGTGGTTGCAGACGTGTTTTCTGCAAATAATATTGAAGTCTTTTTATTCGAAGACCTTCGTGCGACTCCAGAATTATCTTTCGCTTTAAAACATTTAAACTGCCACTGTGGTATTGTTTTAACAGCATCACATAATCCTCCAGAATATAATGGTTACAAAGTATATTGGCAAGATGGAGGACAATTGGTTCCACCTCAAGATGGAGAAGTTATTAATGTTATTAATAATTTAGATTATGCAGAAATAAAATTTAATGCAAATGAAGAGTTAATCCATTATATAGGTAAAGAAGTTGACGATGTTTTTATTAATGCATCAGTAAAAAACGGAAGCTTTAATACTTCCGCGGAAGCGAGAGAAAATTTAAACTTAGTATTCACTTCACTTCATGGAACTTCAATTACTGTAGTACCAGAAACGTTAAAACGTGCTGGTTACACAAATGTTAATATAGTTGAAGAACAACGCGAACCTAATGGCGATTTTCCAACGGTAGTATCTCCAAACCCTGAAGAGCCTGAGGCTTTAAAAATGGCAATGGAATTGGCAAATAAAAGCGAAGGCGATATAGTAATTGGTACAGATCCAGATTGCGATAGATTGGGTGTTGTTGTTAGAGATTTAGAAAATAATCTTGTTATTTTAAATGGAAATCAAGCCATGTTATTAATGACGGATTTCTTACTTAAACAATGGCGAAATGAGGATAAAATAAACGGTAAACAATTTATAGCAAGTACTATTGTTTCTACACCAATGATGAGTGTTTTAGCAAAATCTTACAACGTAGAATCTAAAATTGGTTTAACCGGTTTTAAATGGATTGCTAAAATGATTAAAGACTTCCCAGAACTAGACTTTATTGGTGGTGGAGAAGAAAGCTTTGGTTTTATGGTTGGCGATTTTGTTCGCGATAAAGATGCCGTTACAGCCACTTTACTAGCATGTGAAATTGCAGCTCAAGCAAAAGCGAAAGGCAGTAGTGTTTACCAAGAATTAATTAAGCTTTATGTTGCACATGGTTTATTTAAAGAACGCCTAATTTCTATAACAAAAAAGGGAATTGAAGGTGCACAAGAAATAAAACAAATGATGATTGAAGCTCGTGAGAATCCGCTAACAATAGTAAACAATTCTAAAGTTGTTTTAATTGAAGATTATCAATTATCGGTTTCAAAAAACACCGTTACAGGAGAAACAACTACAATCGATATCCCCAAATCTAATGTGTTAATTTACTATACAGAGGATGGAAGTAAAATTGCTTTAAGACCAAGCGGGACAGAGCCAAAAATTAAGTTCTATATAAGTGTAAATACAACTTTAGACAATGTGTCTGCTTTTAAAGCAACGGAACAACAATTGGAAACAAAGATTGATAATATCATTAATGATTTGAAACTAAACTAAAGAATGAATTATCTTAAAAAAATATTTGTCTATGCCTTGCCATACAAGCGATATATCTATTTAAACATTTTCTTCAATACATTATACGCTTTATTTGGCGCACTATCTTTTGTAGTATTAATGCCAATGTTAAATATTTTATTTAACGAAGAACGAGAAATAATAGAAAAAAAACCTATTTATAATGGTTTAAGCAAGCTTGGGAATTACATTAGCGACAGCTTTAATTATTCCATACAAGAATACGCACAGGATGATAGATTAAAATCGCTAACCTTAGTTATTTTTATGGTTATCATTGTTTTTTTACTAAAAAACATATTCAATTATTTAGCCTTATACTTCGGTACTTTTTTAAGAAACGGAATCTTAAAAGATTTACGTAATGCACTTTACAAAAAAACAGTAAGCTTACCAATTAGTTTCTTTTCTGAAAAACGTAAAGGAGATATTATGGCAAGAATTGCAGGAGATGTTAACGAGGTACAAAATTCGTTTCTATCTGTTCTAGAAATTATTGTAAGAGAACCACTTAGTGTTATTTTTTCAATAGGAATTATGCTAACGATTAGTGTAAAACTTACCATTTTTGTATTTATTTTTATACCTACAGCTGGTTTTATTATTTCGCTTATTGCAAAAAAATTAAGAAAACAATCTGCAGATGTTCAAAAAGAACAAGGTGTCTTTTTATCTACTTTAGAAGAAACATTAAACGGTTTAAAAATTATTAAAGGCTTTAATGCAGAAGGTATCTTTAATACAAAATTCACCAACTCTACGCATCGTTCGTTTATTTTTTCGAATAGAATGATGAATCGTCAAAATATTGCAACTCCCTTAAGCGAGTTATTAGGAATTATTACAATTGCATGTTTATTATGGTTTGGTGGACGTATGGTTATAATAGATCAATCTTTAGTTGGATCTTCATTTATAGCATTTATGGGATTAGCATATAATATATTAACACCAATTAAAGCGTTAAGTAAGGCCAATAATAATGTACAACGTGGTAATGCAGCAGCAGCTAGAGTATTAGAAATAATTGATGCAAAAAGCCCTATTAAAGATAGTCCAAACGCAAAAACTAAATCCGATTTTATAACAGGTGTTAAAATTGAAGATATCTCTTTTAAATACGAAGAGCAATTAGTATTAAAAAACTTTACAATAGACGTTAATAAAGGAAAAACTATAGCTTTAGTTGGACAATCTGGTAGTGGAAAAAGTACTATAGCAAACCTTGTTACTCGATTTTACGATGTTAATGAAGGCAAAATCACTATTGATGGTGAGAATATTAAAGACCTAACTAAGAAGTCTTTAAGATCTTTAATGGGCTTAGTAACTCAAGACTCTATACTATTTAACGACACTGTAAAAAATAATATTCTAATTGGTAAAGAAAATGCAACAGACGAACAAGTTATAGATGCTTTAAAGATTGCTAACGCTTGGGAATTTGTTAAAGACTTACCTAAAGGTATAGAAACCAATGTAGGAGATTCTGGAAACAAACTATCTGGTGGACAAAAACAGCGTTTAAGCATCGCGAGAGCTGTGTTAAAAAACCCTCCAATTATGATTTTAGACGAAGCAACCTCAGCATTAGATACAGAAAGCGAACGTTTAGTTCAAGTTGCTCTAGAAAACATGATGAAAAACAGAACCTCTATTGTAATTGCACATAGATTATCTACTATTCAAAATGCAGATGAAATAATTGTTATGCATAAAGGAGAAATTGCAGAACAAGGTAAACACAACGAACTTATTGCCTTAAACGGTATTTATAAAAAATTAGTCGATATGCAAAGCTTTGAGTAAGCAAGAAAAGACACTAAATAAAAAAAGGATAAACGTAATGTTTATCCTTTTTCCGTTTACGTATAGATTTGGGGCATCTAAAACATAAGTATTATTTTCTAAAGTAAACTTATGTAAATAATAGTTACCAACAAAATATTTTTGTGTTTAATCGTTTAAAAACATCTTTTAAACGGATTAATTTAAAAACATGCTTTCAAAGTCTGAAGCTTAGCTGAAAAAACAAATCATCAATAGTATTCATTTTAAAAGAAAAATACATTTACTTTAAACCTTATTAAACTATAATAGTCTAAAAGAAAATTCGATATAGTGACCACAGAAACTGAACTTATATCTCAACTACAAGCTAAAGGCAATAAAGACGCTGCTTTTAGAGAGCTTGTAGCGCAATATAAAGAACGATTGTATTGGCACATTAGAAACATTTTGAAATCGCATGACGACGCAGACGATGCGCTACAGAATACATTTATAAAGGTTTACAGAAGCATCGATGGTTTTAAAGGTGAAAGCAAACTCTATTCGTGGCTCTATAGAATAGCAACTAACGAAGCAATTACTCTAATAAATAAAAATGCAAAACGCTTACAAATAACAAACCAAGAAGCACAAGATCTAGCCATAAACAATATGGAATCCGATGTTTATTTTGAAGGCGATGCCATACAACTTAAGCTCCAAAAAGCAATTGCAACATTGCCAGAAAAGCAACAAATGGTTTTTAATATGAAATACTTTCAGGACATTAAATATAAGGAAATGTCTAAAATTTTAGACACTAGTGAAGGTGCCTTAAAAGCATCATACCATATTGCAACAAAGAAAGTTGAAGCATATTTAATTAATGATTAAACTATTTAATAATTATAGAGTCTTAATAGTAATAAACGACGATAAAGGTTTCCAATATATCGGAAAGTAAACATGAAAAACGAAAACTCACATAACGTTAAAAATCCAGGTTTTAAAGTTCCTCAAGGTTATTTTGAAGCACTTGAAGATTCTATTTTAGCAGAAACAAAACTTAAAAGTTTAGTTAGCTCTTCTGGTTTTAAAACACCAGAAGGTTATCTAGAAAACTTTAATGTTTCAATTAAAAAAGAAACTAAAGTTATTTCTATTTTCTCTAAAAAGAATATGTTTCTTGTTTCAAGCATTGCAGCTGCTTTAGTATTATTCTTCAGCTTAAATATTTTTGATAATTCACCTTTATCATTTAACGATTTAGATATAACAACGGTAGACAACTATATAATTAATGAAACTGAAACAGGAGACCTGTTTTCTCTATTTCAAGATAGCGAGTTAAGCGAAACAAATTTTATAGATTACACTATAAGTGACGAAGCATTAGATGGATATCTAGAGAATATTGATGTTAACGACTTATATTCAGAATAAAAAAATATAAACAAAAAATGAAAACAATAAAAACAATAAAAACAATACTCATCCCAGTTTTTTCTTTGCTTCTATCGGTAAGCATACATGCACAAAAACCTAATAAAGAAAAAATAAAAGCTTTAAAAGTAGCACATATTACAGAACAATTAGACCTAACAACTAAAGAAGCTCAAGCTTTTTGGCCAATTTATAATGCTAATGAAGAGGCACGTTATAGACTTAGAGATAATAAAGTAAAAGATTGTTTATACGATTTAAACCAAACAGCAGCAGAATCTAAATTCACTGAAAAGGAGTCTAAAGAATTACTAGAAAAAATATCTAAATTAGAAGAAAATAAATGCAACCTTCAGATTGATTACATCAGTAAACTTAAAGACGTATTGCCTGCAAAAAAAATACTTAAACTAATAAATGCTGAACGTTCATTTAGATATAAAATGATTAAAGAGTTTAAAAACAGGCATAAAGGAGAAAAAAATAAAAGATAATTATAAAAAAAGCAACCATTGGCCGCTTTTTTTATGTTTTATACTTACCTAAAAATCAATTTAGCAATCCTCTTGCTTCCTGCTGCGTAAGCAACACTGTCGTTTACAAAACAAAGTGTATAAAAACCTTCGTCGCTTATATGTTTCCATGATTCTCCTGCATTGTTAGAATAATCTATACCCTTAAAACCAATGGCAACTAATTCTTTTGCCGCGCTACCAGGAATATACTGTACACAACTTCTATATCCAGGGTTTTGGTTTTGTGCAACTAATTGCCACGTTTTACCACCATCTGCAGTTCTTATTTTATTAGCAGAACTGTCTGCTGGCTTTGTATAATCTCCTCCTATTGCAAATCCGTTTTTATTATCGTAAAAATCTAAACTATACATCCCTTGTGGTCCATTACCTTGTACAATTGGAGTATTAAAAACCTCCCAAGTTTCACCTTTATCGGGAGAATACATTATGCGGCTTGCTCCTCCTCCTGTTGCTACCCAAGTTTCGTCGCCTACAATTGCAATATTAGTATCGCTTGCAGCAAAGGCTGCTTCGTCTTTTATTGCTTCTGGTAACACATCACATGACAATTTACTCCATGTGTTTCCACCATCTCTAGTTACAATAACACTTAAACAACCATCTGTTGGATTACCAATGGCAACACCTTCTTTATCGTTCCAGAAACCCATAGCATCATAGAATGCTTTTTCGTGGTCTTCTTGGTAAACTATTGACGTTTAGTTTTCTCCTATTTTATATAAACATGCTGGACTTTCTACAGATAAAGCAAAACCCGCTTCATTAGTAGTAGCAAAAGCTCTGAGATTTAATTCTCACTATCTATCTCAATTGGAAAAACAATTTCGTCTTCTCCTATCATTCCTCCTTTTCCGGTAGAAGTCAAGAAAAATAATCACTCATAATCTTTAAGTATTTCTATAGCTCTAACCTTTAAGGTAGAATCTTTAAGTAACACACTTATTTCTATTTCGCTAATATCTCTAGGAATAAAAATAGTTTCTTTTTTTGCTTCCTATTTTTTACATGAAAATAATGATACTGCAATACCTAAGGTAATTAAAAGCTTTTTCATTTGTTCTTTTGATTTTCTTAATTTCTATAAAAATAAAAAAAGCTCCACGACATAATCGTGGAGCTTTTCAAAATAAAAATATTAATTTATTTAATCTCTTACAATTTTTAAAGTTGTTGTGTTATTAATATTAACCATATAAATACCTTTTGAGTACGTAGAAAAGTCTAACTCTATTTGATTACTATTTGAGTAATTGTTTTTATATAATAACTGACCAATAGTATTATAAACAGCTACTGTATTAATTGAAACATTCGAATTCTTAATAGTTAACAACCCATTTGTTGGATTTGGAAAAACTTTTAAATAATTATGTAAATTAAAATCATCAACCGATAACGATTCGTTATTACCATTATATGTTGGTGCTTGAATTACAAAATTCCCAATTCCGTTAGGTATTCTTGCATAACCCATATCTTCTGTTTGCGCTCCAAAAGTTATGCTTTCAATAACAGTACCATCTGCATAAGATAAGACAGCCTCTTCTCCTCCAGAAGAAAATTTTAAATCGGCATGTAAACCTACTTGTTCCTCATCTTTATCACACCAAACAATTAAATAACTATCTGGTGCAATTGTAGTTCCTGTAGGGAATTCCCATACTAACGGATCTGTAGAATCATCTGATAAGTATAAATTATCTAAACTAAGCGTTTGAGATGAGTTATTATAAAGCTCTATCCAATCGTCGAACTCTCCATCTTGATCTGCTATAGTTGTTCCATTATCAGCCATAATTTCGTTAATAACTAAATCTCCTACAGTTAATGTAGTGTAAGTAGCATTAATTGTATAAAACTCGTACTCTGCTCTAGCTGGTGAAAACGCACCAATATTATTATTTTCTGCATAAATATAATATTGCATATAGTCAGTATCTACAATAACATCTACACCATAAATGTCGTCTCCAGATCCACTATCATTGTGATTTCCATCATCATACATTAATATTCTAGTGAATGGCAATGTTTCATCTGTTCTATAACCGAAATACACTGCGTCTGTGTTAGTATCTATAACTGTACTTGTTATTGTTACTGTATCTCCTATTGTTGGAGTTGTAGTAGATGATACAGTTCCTGTTATATTAGGTTGCGTATTTGTAAAATCTATTTGTGATAATAAATATGTACTTCTAGCAGACATTAAGTTTGTAAGTCCCGAAGCAGTATTCATTCCTAAACTATAATCTGTGTTTATATTACCCGTAAATTGAGCGTCAGTATAAAACTTATTTGTATCTGCTGTTACAGCTGTTGTAATAAGTGCTTGGTAATCGTTTGCTAATGTTAAGTAGCTAGAGTTACTGATATTCTCTGTTAAAATAGTTTTATAGTGTGCTAAATATTTCTTCTTATATGTAGGTACTGCTAAAAGCTTAGATAGTAAAGGAAAATTAGCATCTGTATCATGTAATAAATGATCTAGCTGTGCTTTATCTGTAGTAGAGTTTAAACTTCCATTTCCTCCTCCACCTCCTCCAGGTCCTCCTCCACTTGCTCCAGTTTGACCAAATGTTCCAAAAGACATATTTAAATCCCAAACTATAGATTTAAAACGACCATTATCGTCTTTATATAAATAGTAGTTTTGCTTAAATTGCCCAATGTAACTATCTAAATTAACCATGACATTATCGAAAGCTAGCATCCAAATAGCCATATCTACATCTAAAACCGCTTCAATATTTGTAATATCACTCTCTAAAGCATTAGTTAATTCTATTAAATTATCCCAATGTGCTACAGCAATTGTCGCATCAGTTTCATCATCAGACTTAATCTCATAAGCATCATCATAACTAAAACTATTAGTTCCTAAATAAGCTAAATTAGGAAAATTAGTAGATTGTGGTCCTGCTCCATCTGGAGGACTACAGCTAAAAAAAGCATTATCGTTAGAGTTAAAATGCTTGTTTACAAAGGTTTTGGTTATAGCTTCTGTATTAGTATATAAACCTATTAAAATTCCGTTTACATACACATTTGCATAATTTGCTTGAGGAGCATCCATATATTGGTTTACAATATTATAAGCTACAGTTTCTCGAACAAAAGAGGGATCGAACATTACATTCGCTAATTTTATATCTTTATAACCTTGATGATCTTGGTCGACATAAGTGTCTAATTCTATATGAAATGGGTTTTTTGTTTGGTTAGCATTATAAGAGCTATTTCCTTTATATTTTACACCTACTTGGTTGTAAATAGTTCCATTAATACTTACTGAGGTTGCTTCTGTATAATTATTATCTGCAGCTTTTTCTGCATCTAACAAAGCATCCCAATTACTTTCTGCAAAAACTATTTCTATAGTTTGAATTGTATTAATATCATACAAATCTTGAGCATGCGTTTTAACAAAAACGAGTAAAAATAATATTAGAGTAATTAGTTGTTTCATTTTATAAAATTTAATGTTATTAGATTTTAGATGCGGAATTTCAAAAAAACTTGCGTTAAACTTATTGTTTTTTTAAACTTAAACCAATACAGTGCTATTAAAACACAAAAAGACAGCAATACAAGAATGCTTAGTAGAATATTTCTTAAATTATTTTGTGTCTCATTAATTATAAATGAGTCAGTTTCTTTAGTCGTTATGTATTCAGGATGATCTCCTTTTAATATAATGTTATGGTAATTCTTTTGATTATGATAAAGATTAAACATTATTGTATTTCTTACAGCATTATAGCTACTACCTTTAAATATAAAAATGAAATTGTTTTGATGTGAATGTCCATCGTTTAAACCTTCTTTAATATAAATTAATTTTAAAGCTTAATAACCTTTCTTTTAATGTCAAATTATTAGAAATATATTTAAAAAATAAAGCGTCTATTTGTTCTTTGCCTTTTAAATGTTCTAATTCTGGAAAAGATTGTTTAGATGATTTAAACGAAACAGCTGCAGAATCTAAATTCACTGAAAAGGAGCCTAAAGAATTACTAGAAAAAACATCTAAATTAGAAGAAATTAAAGGCAACCTTCAAATTGATTACATCAGTAAACTTAAAGGCGTATTGTCTGCAAAAAAAATACTTAAACTAATAAATGCTGAACGTTCATTTAGATATAAAATGATTAAAGAGTTTAAAAACAGGCGTAAAGGAGAAAAAAATAAAAGATAATTATAAAAAAAGCAACCATTGGCCGCTTTTTTTATGTTTTATACTTACCTAAAAATCAATTTAGCAATCCTCTTGCTTCCTGCTGCGTAAGCAACACTGTCGTTTACAAAACGAAGTGTATAAAAACCTTCGTCGCTTAAATGTTTCCAAGAATCTCCAGCATCGTTAGAATAGTCTATACCTTTAAAACCAATGGCAACTAATTCTTTAGCCTCTCTTCCTGGAATATACTGTACACAACTTCTATATCCAGGGTTTTGGTTTTGTGCAACTAATTGCCACGTTTTACCACCATCTGCAGTTCTTATTTTATTTGCAGAACTGTCTGCTGGCTTTGTATAATCTCCTCCTATTGCAAATCCGTTTTTATTATCGTAAAAATCTAAACTATACATACCTTGTGGTCCATTACCTTGTACAATTGGAGTATTAAAAACCTCCCAAGTTTCACCTTTATCTGGAGAATACATTATACGGCTTGCTCCTCCTCCTGTTGCTACCCATGTTTCGTCTCCTACAATTGCAATATTAGTATCACTTGCTGCAAAGGCTGCTTCATCTTTTATTGCTTCTGGTAACGTATCGCAAGACAGCTTATTCCATGTGTTTCCACCATCTCTAGTTATAATAATACTTAAACAACTATCTGTTGGATCACCAATAGCAATACCTTCTTTATCGTTCCAGAAAGCCATAGCGTCGTAAAATGCTTTTTCATGGTCTTCTTGATAGACAATTGAAGTTTCGTTTTCTCCTATTTTATATAAATAAGCAGGACTTGCTACAGATAGAGCAAAACCAGCCTCATTAGTACTGGCAAAAGCTCTAAAATTTAATTTTTCATTATCATTATCTATTTCAATTGGAAAAACAATTTCGTCTTCTCCTATCATTCCTCCCTTACCTGTAGAAGTCAAGAAAAACAATCCCTCATAACCTTTAACCTTTTCTATAGCTCTCACATTTAAAGTAGAATCTTTAAGCAATACACCTATCTCTACTTCGCTAATATTTCTTGGAGTAAAAACAACTTCTTTTTTTGCTTCATCTTTTTTACATGAAAATAATGATACTGCAATACCTAAGGTAATTAAAAGCTTTTTCATTTATTCTTTTGATTTTCTTAATTTCTATAAAAGTAAAAAAGCTCCACGACATAATCGTGAAGCTTAGGGAAGTAAATTCAAAAAATAGTTAGTTATCTTTTTTCAAAGTCTTTATATCTGCTATAAGTTGTTGTACAGAAGTTTTATTGAGCCCATTATAAATACCACGAATATGTTTGTTTTTATCTATAAGCACAAAGTTTTCGGTATGTAGGAAGTCGTCTTCTGTTTTTGGCTCTCCTAAATCTTCTTCTACAAAATAAGCTTGTCTTCCTAAATCGTAAATTGTTTTACGCTCTCCTGTTACTAAATGCCATTTACTACTATTTACATTTTTAGCAATTGCATAATCTTTTAAAGCTGCAACAGAATCTATTTTTGGAGTTACTGAGTGTGATAATAATAGAATCTCATCATCATCTTTAAATTCTTCTTGTAAAATAGACATGTTAGCTGTCATTTTCGGGCAAATTCCTGGACAGGTTGTAAAGAAAAAATCTGCTACATAAATTTTATCTTTAAACGTTTCTGATGTTACTGTTACTCCTTCTTGATTAGTTAGTGAATAATCTGGTATTTTATGAAACTCTTTTGCTTCATCACTACCTGCATCTAACCAATATGGCGTAAATGTAGCGTCTTTATAGAATGGCAAACTTGCTACTCTACTTGTTTTTTCTGTTTTATTGTTACAAGCAAAAATTAATAAGAAAACTAAAAACAGTAAACTATAACTTTTTTGTTTGTACAACTTCTTCTTCCAGTTCATAACACAATCCTGCTCTTTTTAAGCCAAAAATTCGTCCGTTTTTTGCCTCATAATTATTATACAATTTTCCATTTCTACGCCAAGCGCGTTGTAAACCTTCTTCTTTTCCGTTTACAATATTTATTTCTTTAAACAACATGCCTTCTTTATACCACTGTTTTTGAACGCCATTAACTTTTCCGTTTAGGTGATTTGCTTCAGATCGAATTCTACCGTCTTTCCACCAGCTTTTTGTTGTTCCATGTTGCAATCCGTTGTTGTAGTAAGATTCAAAACTTAAGGTTTCATCTTGATACCATTTTTTATAACTTCCTTGTCTTTTACCTTCAACATAAAAAATTTCTTCAGCCTTAATTCCGTTAGGATAATTTAAAACAGAAATCCCAGAAAAGGGCTCATTGTTATAATAAATGAGCCCAATGTTGGGTTTGGAAATTAATTCAGGTTTTAATACTTCTATTAAAACACTATTATTCTCAGTATTATTTATGGCATTATTATCCTTTTCCTTGTGTTTACAAGAAAAAAATAAGACAATGCTTAATGCTAAAAATAGCTTACTGAATGTTACTTGGAGTTCCTTGATAATCACCTGGGAATAAAATATAATATGAATTTAAATATAATTCGTTTTGAATATGATAGTGATACTCTGCTGTTGTTGTATGCTGCGTAGTACTTGTATGTCCACCTGAAACATCTAAACCTGTAGCATATGCTCCTGTAGAGTTACATTTTCTTCCGTAAAGAAAGAAACCATCTGCAATTATACCTATTAACGCATCATCGTCTTCAGACCAAGCCTTAGTTTCTAAATGGTAATGGTAACTTTGTGGTCCTGTGTGAGCTGCTGTATAATCTAAAGATCCAACGGCATTGTCTAAAGGAATATTTGGTCCTTCTTCGTCATTATAAATCATTGCTCCAGATACTGCAATACCAATTGGACCTAGTCCTGTTGTACTTGAACTTGATGCTAATTGTGGATTTGCAGATACTGTTAGGCTGTAAGAACCATTAAAATCGTCTATATTTCCAGGAGCCATTTGATCGTGACTTGTAACTGTTGGCTCTACCCAATTTACATGATTTGAACTTGAAACCGTAGTCATTGTATTACCCATAGGACCTGTTATTGTTCTTGATGTTGTGTTAGACCAATATGGAGAGGTATGATTTGGCATACCATTAGATTGAATAACAACATTATCACCACTAAGTACGATATCTAAGTTGTTTGCATCAAAATCCGCAAATGCTTCATGTAATGTATTTGCAGTAGTAGCAGTACTACCGTCTGAATCTGAGTTACTGTCGTCGCTAGTACAAGCTATAGAGATAGCTATTAAAGCAAAAAACAATGTGATTTTAAAAAAGTTTTTCATAAAAAAGGGTATATTATTTTGTTTGTTTTCTATTTAGATGCTACTTAGAAATAAAACTTGCGCTTTATTTTATTTTAAAAAAAATTATCTTGGAGCTCTTCCGCCTTGTGGTCTTTTGCTATTACCATTTGCTCCTTTTTCTAATTCTTCTTTAGAAATAAAACCATCGCTATTAGTATCTATTTTAGAAAAGTCTTGTTTTAATGGTCCTTTTGCTTCTGTTTTAGATAGTTTCCCATCTTTATTAACATCCATTTGCTTAATAAGTTCTGCTGTATTTGGTCTTTCTCCTCTTCCGCCTTGAGCACTTCCTTGTTGCTCTTGTTGTGATACTTCACCCATTACACAACGACTTATATAAGGAAACTCTTCTGTTACTAAATATATGTATTTCCCATCAATTGTAATACCATTACATTCATCTAAATCTCCAGAACTATCAACATATTCGTAATCCGAGCCATAAGTTCCATCATGATGTCCTCCAACAGAAATATCTATAGTTTTACGTGCTGTATACGTACAATCTTCTCCATCCCTATTACCATTTAGCAATTTATAACTTGGCTTATATTTTCCACTTTTAGAATAATACATTGGAAATCCATCGTGAGCAAAACCTATATGTACTAAATCTTCACCAGTATCAAATTTACTAATTATAGACGTTGGAGAACCGTGATAATGGTATGCTCCTGTTGGCTGCACGTGTGCATGATTAAAATCTAATCCTAAATCTATTACATTTTGTATAGCCTCTACTCTATAATTCTCTCCTGTTTCGCATTCTACAACCTCTGCTGTTCCTGGTTCAAATTTCACACCGTTTAAGGCAACTCCTGGTTCTCTCATCCATTGTGCATTTCCTGTATATTTAGGATTTAAAGGAAAAGTATATGTTAGATTTTGAGCAGAAATAGTATTAGGGTTGCCTTGATTTGGAAACGCTCCCGTTTCATGATTTGGTAACGAATTTGTAATCATAATACGTTCGTTACCTGAAATAGTAACTTCTGTTTTTGTATCATAACTTTCGTCTTTTAAACTATAAGCTGCAAAATAGTTACTCACTTTATTTGAAGCTTCATCATCATGGCTATGATACTCTTCATCATGAGTATGTATGCTAGTATTTTTATGGCTATTACAACCAAACAAAACGGCTACTAAAATAATTGTTGAAAATTTATTTTTCATTTTAAATAGTTCTTTAAAAAAATTAATCTCTTTTTTTACGTTTTGGTTTATCGTCTTTAGCATAAAACACCTTTAATTCCTCTAGGTCTAGTTCGTTATCACTATTAGTATCGATTTCTTGAAAATTCTTAGTTAATTCTCGCTTTCTTTTTACAGCAACTTCTAATTCGTTTAATAAGCCGTCTCCATTATCATCAACTTCTTTTATTATTTTCTCGGCAGATACTTTTTTAGGTTTCTTTTTTCCTGATCTATTGTTTAAAGAATCTTTTAATTCTTGAAGATCAATAAATGAATCTTCATTACTATCTATCTCGTCAAAATCTTCAGCAATCTTTCCTCTTGTATCTTTTGAAGCTTCATCTTTATCGATAACCTCGTCATTGTTAGTATCTAATTTTGATAAAATTTCTGAAGCATCCGGTTGTCCACCTCTTTGCCCACCACCTTTTCCACCTCTACCACCTCCTCCTCCTGGAGGTCCTTGTGCGTATAAGCCTATAGTTAATAGTAATGTAAAAATTGTAAATGTTAATTTATTGTTCTTCATTTTAGTTTTCATTTAATATTTAGATGTGTAATTTAAAAATAACTTGCGCTAGACTATTACATTTTCTAAATACCTAATTCTACATTTAATTTAGATGCTATAGTTTTTGTTTTATCTCTTAAACTAATACTATTTGCTAATTGCATTTCTGTTTGTATTAACCTATCGACTAAGGCATTTTGATAGCCTCTGCTATTTAATAGGTTAATATAATTAGATTGTGTCGAAAAAGAGTTTGCTGTTTTAAAGCCGATGTCTCGATTAGAAACAATATCTAATAAAGAAACATGCAATTCTATTTCTGGTTTTAAACGGTTAGTAATAATGTTTTCAATTTTAGCTTCTTGACTATTAAAGTTATCTAACTCGTTTGGGTAAGACGCTATTAAATGTTTTAGTACTGCACTTTCTATAAATTCAAAATTATTTGTGCTATTTATAGAGTTTATTGCACCATCATGTAACTGAGTTAGCTTATAGTTAAGTAAAACAATATCCTTTTTTAATTGAGTTGTTATCTCTTCTGGCTGCAAACCAACATTTCTTATTGTGTTACTAATGGTTTTTACATTTTCTGAATATCTGTATATTGAAGAATCCAGAATTTTTAAATTAGAATCTAACTCTTCGTTTAAACTTTGATAGATTTTTTGTTCTACAATTTTATTTTTTCTTATTTCGTTTAGGCTATTAATTTTCCAGGCAATTAAAATACCGATAACAATTAAAACGATTTCGCCAAAAGCATAAATTAAGTAGCTTTTAGTTTTACCTGAAGCTATTAAAGTTCTTCTAAGTTTTCTGAATATCTTCATTCTTTACATTACTTTAAAATGACACATAATTACTTTTTTTATAAAAAAAACTCCATAATTTTTACATTATAGAGCCTTTTACTACCAACCAAAATTTTAATAAAAATAATTTAATTTAATTTAAATAATCACTTACGGCACTTGCTCTTGCTGAAACATGAGTATTAAGTTCGTTTACTGCGCTTTGAAAATCTGAGCTATTATTTAAAAATGTATAACCTTCAATTTCCGAAATTGCGTACGGCTGTACTAATGATGCATAAGTAGAATAAGTAGACTGCATTGTGCTTACATTAAACGCACCATCAGCAACTTCTTGAACATAGGTATCGTATTGAGATTTATATACAGAATCTTGATATAAATAACCAATTAATGGCCATTCGCTAGCATTTAATCCTGAAAAATCTAACGGTAAAGAACCTTCCATATTTCCATTTTCAAGTGCCTCGTTATTATCCCAAGGAATCCAAGTTAATTTACTCGTATCTGGATTATTATATAAAAAGTAATTATGTGTCATTCTACCATAAGTATCCCAATTTTGAATAACCGTATTCACTGCTAAATATTTCAAAAATACATCTGTATCTAAAACAGCATCAAGATTTGTTCTCCAAGCTACAGGATCCGTAGTTCTTGTATCGTCGTGTAAAATTGATAATAAACTTTCTACATCAGAAAAATCATCTTCATCTTCGTTTGTTTTCTTTACATATTCAGATTCATTATAAGTTCCAGCGGCAAAACTTGCTGCATCTCCATCTGGCTTATATAAATTACCATTATCGTCCAAGAACTGTTCATCTAAAACAGTATCATCCACTTCTTCAACTAAAGTATATAACCCAAAATATTCAGGTCCATTTCCATGATCTACATAAACGGTATAAAATGCGGCATGAGAAGATACTAAACCAGCATTTCTAAAAACATCTGTCGCTACTTTTTCACGAAGCATAGATTTATCGTTAAAATTATTTTTAAGACTTAGCTTTTTAAAGCCATAGAAACGTTGGTTATCAATTTGTGGATAATCATCTTCAAACTCATCGAAATCCAATTTAAACGACAGCTTTAAAATACCACTTTCCCAACTTGTTTTTAAACTTGAATTCCCTTTAAAACGAACGCCAACTCTATACCATTCTTTACCATTATAAAATACTTCTCCAGGTACAAAAATTGGATTTTCTTCATCTAATACTGTTTCACCTGGACCTCCTGGACCTCCTCCTGGGCCTCCTGACACAGAACCAAACGTTCCATACAAACTAGTCATATCGTCCAGCATACTTTGCCAACGTGTTTCTGTTATTACAATGTCAAGTCTTTTAACAGCATTGTCTTCAAAAACTTCATCAAAATTAGGATCTGCATCTTTACTATGTGTTTCTGCTGTCCAATCTGTTGCTACAAAATCGCTATCGTCTGCTTCTTCTGCCGCTTCCTCTTCTGCAACTACAGTCGCAATATCTTCATCGCTAGCACAGGCGTTAAATGTTAATATAGTGGCTCCAAATGTTACTGCTACTATAAATAGGTTTAGGTTTCTTTTTAATCTTTTCATTCTGTTTATTTTTGGTTTACTTAACTGCTAATTAGTATTTTTTACTTTCTTTCTTTTCTTTTTGGCTTTGGTGCTTTTTTAAATTCTTTTTCAGAAATAAAACCATCTTCGTCTGTATCTATTTTAGAGAAATCTTCTTTTAACGGACCTTTAAGTTCAGCCTTTGCAAGCTTCCCATCTTCATTTTTATCCATTTCTTTTAGTAGTTTACTAAATGTTGGAGGCGTTTTCTCTTGCCTGTCTTGCGATTGACCAAAAGAACTATTAGCGACTAATAGTGTTAATCCAAAAACTAATACTGCTGTTTTAAATGTGTTACTTTTCATAATCTAAATTTTATTTGTTATGTACTTTTAGATGCTACCTAAATAAATAACTTGTGCATGTTTTTGTTAAATAAAGCACAAAAAAAAGACCTTTATATAAAATAAAGGTCTTTTAAAATATTACTGTAAACAATAGCTATTCTGGTCTGCTCGGTCTTCCTCCTCTTGGACCTTCTGCTCCAGGTCCATCAGGTCTACGTGCTTTTTTTATAATATTACTAAAACGTTGTTTTTGTTCTGCATTACACAAATTATAAATACCTCGAAGCCTATTAAAAATAGCTTTTTCTTTTAAAATTTCTTTTTCCGAAATTAATCTTATTAAGCTATCTATTTCACCTTGATTAACTTCTGAAGCTGAAATTTTTTGAAACAATTCATCTTTATAAACCTTAACATTATCACCAATATTTTTCATACTGTCGTGATGATTTTTTTCTACACTCCTAAATTGCTTTAATTGTGTCTCATTTAACCCTAATGCTTTTACAATAAATTCACCATTTTCTTTTGGTCTTTTATGTTCTGGTCTTCCTAAATAGTTATATAAGAAAAAACCATTCATTATTAATAATACTAAAAGGAGAATATATAAAACGCTATTCTTTTTCATGTGTCTTTTTTATTACTTTTTTATAATCGCATGTATTTTATTAATCATTTTTATTTGCGGCAATATTTTTAATGTACTTCTTTAATCATTAATTTAAAATAGAAGATTCTTGATCTGCTGTAATTCCATAATCTGAAGCAAAACTTGTTATCGACGCTTCGTATTTAGAACTATTTATTTGTTTTACGGCATAAACATTAACAAAAATAATACAAGCTAAAGTTGCTAATTGTAACTGTGGTGTAAACCAACTCCAAATAGATACAGATACTGTTTTCTCTTTTTCGGCAAATAAAAGCTGCATAGTTTTGTCCTTAAAAAAAGGAGGCGTTTCTACAACCTCTACTGTATCAAAGACTTCTAAAGTCTTTTTAACGTTATCTTTTATATTCATATTTGTATTCATTACTATATTGTATTAGATGCGAGTTTTATAAAAAACTTGCGCTAATTGTTATTTTTATAAAAGTTTTCTAACAATTTTTGCAGACTTTTTTTAGACCTAAACATTAAAGATTCTATAGAAGGCAAGCTTTTATTTGTAATTTCACTTATCTCTTTATAACTCTTGCCATCTATTTTATTAAGCGTAAAAACAACACGCTGTGCTTCGGGCAATTGGTTAATTGCATAAAATAAAGTTTCACTTGTTTCTTTATTTTCCAGTACAACTCCGGGATGATTCATCTCTGTAAAATATGCCGTCTTGTCCATTGGTATTGCGTTTCCTGTAATAGACTGCAAAAAAGCAAAACGTTTTTTTGTATTTTTCTTTCTTATAAACTCTAAACATTTATTAGTTGTTATTCTATAAATCCAAGTGGATAATTTAGAATCACCTTTAAACTTATGTATAGAATTAAACACTTCTACAAAAACCTCTTGTGCAATATCCTCCGCATCTTCAGTATTAGGCACAAACGAAATACAAGTAGCAAATACCTTTTGTTGAAAATCGTCCAAAAGAATACTATAAGCTAGTTGGCTTTTATTTATTAATTGTTTTATGAATTCGGTTTCTGTCAAAAAATAGAATTAAAAATTATACTAATAGTATTTAGATGCAATACTAATTAAAAACTTGCGTAAAAATATTTTTTTTTGAAAAGATAACACTTTAGTTAAACGCTTCAACTATTAAACTTTTAACGTACCTTTGCAAGCTGGATTAGCCATCAAAATAACTTGATTTTTAATTCGATTAAATATTGAAAATGAGATTACACAGAAATTTATGTTTTGCTACTGTTGATGGATTATTATTAATCTTTAACGAAGGCAAGTATGCAGATAAAGTAGTACAACAACTTTTAAAACGAGATAAACGTTGGGGAAGTAGAGATCGTGGTTTTGTTGCCGAGACAACTTACGATATTGTACGTTGGAAACGTTTATATGCTGAAATTGCAGATGTAAAAGAGCCTTTTTCGCGTGACGATATTTGGCGTTTATTTGCTGTTTGGGCGACATTAAAAGGTATAAAATTACCAGATTGGACTTATTTTGAAGGTACACCAACTAGAAAAATTAAAGGCCGTTTTGATGAGTTGTCTAAAATCAGAAAAATAAAAGAGTCTTTTCCAGATTGGATGGATGAATTAATTGTATCTGAATTAGGCGAAAAAGTATGGAGCAAAGAAGCTACCGCACTTAACCAACAAGCTGATGTTATTTTAAGAGTAAACACTCTTAAAACTACTAAAGAAAAATTAAAAACTGCATTATTTGATTTAGACGTTGAAACCGAAGAATTAAAAGGTTATCCAGATGCTTTAAAACTTGCAGAACGTGGAAACGTTTTTACTACAGAAGCTTTTAAAAACGGATGGTTTGAAGTTCAAGATGCATCTTCTCAATTAGTTGCAGAATTTCTTGATGTAAAAGGTGGAATGAAAGTTGTGGATACTTGCGCAGGTGCTGGTGGAAAAACATTGCATCTTGCTGCCTTAATGGAAAACAAAGGCCAAATAATTGCAATGGATATTTATGACAATAAATTAAAAGAATTAAAGCGTCGTGCTAAACGTGCTGGAGCTCACAATATAGAAATGCGAGTGATTGATTCTACCAAACCAATTAAAAAATTATACGATAAAGCAGATCGCGTTTTAATAGATGCTCCTTGCTCTGGTTTAGGAGTTTTACGTAGAAATCCTGGTGCAAAATGGAATATGCAACCAGAATTTATTGAGAGAATTAAAAAGACACAATTAGAAATTTTAAACTCGTATTCTAGAATGGTTAAACCTGGAGGAAAGTTAGTATATGCTACGTGCTCTATTTTGCCATCTGAAAACAATGAACAAGTTGACAAATTTTTAACATCGGAAAACGGAAAAGATTTTACCTTTGTTAAAGACAAAGTAATATTATCTCACGAATCTGGTTTCGACGGATTCTATATGGCATTATTAGAAAAGAAGTCTTAAAATTAAAAATTAGTTATCATGAAACACTTTTACCTTACATTAACTTTTTTACTAACAACATTTGTTGCTATAGCGCAAATTCCTTCTGGTTATTACAACAGTGCAAATGGCTTAATAGGTTTTACCTTAAAAACAGAATTAAGAGACATTACAGCCAATGGGCATACTGCTAGAACTTACGATCAATTATACGATGGCTCTGGAGTAAGTGGCTCTCAAGGCTATGTAGATACACATTCCGATGTTAATGTTTCATCTGGAAACGTATACGAAAACGACGGAACAGTTTTAGATATGTATTCTGAAAACCCATTAGGTACAGATCCATACAACTTTACGCATAATGTAGACGAAGGTGGAAATCAAAATGCTGAAGGAGATTGCTATAATAGAGAACATTTAGTTCCTCAATCTTCTTTTAATAGTGCTTTGCCAATGCAAAGTGATATACATCATGTAATACCAACAGATTGTAGAGTGAACAATTACAGAGGAAGTTTCCCTTTTGGAAATGTAGGCTCTGTAAATTTAACTTCACTTAATGGCTCTAAAAGAGGAACAAGTTCTGCAGCAGGATATAGTGGTGTTGTTTTTGAACCTATCGATGAGTTTAAAGGAGATATTGCTAGAGCTTTATTATACTTTGCCACTCGTTACGAAAACACGATAAATGGCTACACAAGTTTCGATATGTTTAATGGTAGTAACGATCAAGTATTTTTTCCTTGGGCAATCGATACATTATTAGATTGGCATAATAACGTAGATCCTGTAGATCAAAGAGAAATAGACAGAAATAATGCAGCATTTAATTTTCAAGGAAACGCAAATCCTTTTGTAGACCATCCTGAATATGCAGATTTAATTTGGAATCCAAATCCAGATACTCAAGACCCAACAACACCAACAAATTTAGTGGCTTCTAATCCAACTGCAAGTACTGTCGATTTAACTTGGACAGCCTCAACAGATGATACTGCTGTAACAAGTTACGATATTTATGTTGACGGTGTTTTTTATGTAAACACAAGCTCTAATACAACTACGTTTACTGTAACAGGTTTAAGCCCAGAAACAACTTATATCTTTACTATTTTAGCAAAGGATGCTGCTGGCAACACCTCTAACCTAAGTGCTTCTGATACTGCAACAACACTTGCTGGAGGAGCAACAGGAACAAATTGTACAAATGAAGATTTCGAAAACATACCAGTTAATGCAGGATCTTATGCCACAAGAACTTGGACAGGAGTAGATGGTATTGCAAATGGTTGGACTGCAACAGACGCAAGAACAGATCAAGTATTAAACACAAGATCAATATGCATTAGAAACGGAACTTTAACATCACCTTCAATTAGTGGAGGTATTGGTGAACTTACAGTAACAACACAATTAACTTTTGGAGGATCTGCAGGAACTTTTGATGTTAAAGTAAATGGCGCTTCTGTTGGTTCTATTCCTTATACTGGCGATAATACAACTAGTACAACTACTACTATTTCTAATATAAATTTAACAGGAAACGTATCAGTTGTTTTAGAGAACCAATCTGCCTCAAACAGAGTTAGAATTGATGATTTATCATGGACGTGTTATTCTGCATTAAGTATTGAAGACTTTACGTTAAATACAATTAAAATATATCCAAATCCTGTTAAAGGAAACCTTTTAAATATTGAAGTAGAAGAAAACACTCGTTTTGAAATCTACTCTATATTAGGTAAGAAAATTTTAGAAGGAAACGTTACTCCTGCTAACAAACAAGTAAGTGTATCAAGATTAAACAAAGGCGTTTATATCCTCAAATTAGAAACTCCTAACGGAAGCATTTCTAAGAAATTAGTGAAAGACTAATCTTTAATAAAATATATAAAAAAAGCGATTCTAAACGAATTGCTTTTTTTTTGGTTAATAACCACGTGAATAACTATAAAATTAAGTGTCATTTTTAGTAAAAAAATCTAACTAAAAAACCTAAATTTGTGTTTTTAAAAACAACTCAAACAACTATAAAATGATTCATTTCTTCGGAAACCAAAACAGTAAACTATATGCTGTTCAAGCAACAAAAGAATTATCAACTATAACCATCTCAAAATTGATATGGTTATTTGGCGACCAACCAAAAATAAATGCAGCGTCTATAGACGCTTTTTTTATTGGTCCGCGTGCAGCCATGATAACACCTTGGAGTACCAATGCTGTAGAAATTACCCAAAATATGGGAATAGAAGGTGTTATTAGAATTGAAGAATTTGAAAGTTGTAAGCAGGATTTCAAGGATTTCGATCCTATGATTTCTGAGCAATACAAAAGCATAAATCAATACTCTTTCACTATAGATGTTAAACCTGAACCAATTCTTAATATCGAGGATATCTCAGCATATAACAAACAAGAAGGCTTAGCTTTAAACGATGAAGAAATTGAATACCTAGAAGGTGTTTCAAAAAAAATAGGACGATCATTAACAGATTCTGAAGTCTTTGGTTTTTCTCAAGTTAATAGTGAACATTGTCGTCATAAAATATTCAATGGTACTTTTATTATCGATGGTGAAGAAAAACCAACGTCTCTTTTTAAATTAATAAAAGAAACAGCAAAACAACATCCTAATGATATTGTTTCGGCTTATAAAGATAACGTGGCTTTTATTAAAGGCCCAAAAGTGGAACAATTTGCTCCTAAAACAGCAGATAAACCAGATTATTACACAACATTAGACTACGAATCTGTAATTTCTATAAAAGCAGAAACGCACAATTTCCCAACAACAGTAGAACCTTTTAATGGAGCTGCAACTGGAGCTGGTGGAGAAATTAGAGATAGACTTGCAGGTGGAAAAGGTTCTTTACCTTTAGCAGGAACTGCTGTTTACATGACCTCTTATTCTCGTTTAGAAGAAAATAGACCTTGGGAACAAAAAATGGAAGCTAGAGATTGGTTATACCAAACTCCTGTAGATATTTTAATAAAAGCTAGTAATGGTGCATCAGACTTTGGAAACAAATTTGGACAACCATTAATTTGTGGTTCGGTATTAACTTTCGAACACGAACAAGATGCTAGAAAAATTGGTTTCGATAAAGTAATTATGCAAGCTGGTGGTATTGGTTATGGTAAAGCAGATCAAGCATTAAAAGACACTCCAAAAACTGGCGACAAAATTGTAATTCTTGGTGGTGAAAACTACAGAATTGGAATGGGAGGAGCAGCTGTTTCTAGTGCAGACACTGGAGCTTTTAGCTCTGGAATTGAACTAAACGCTGTACAACGTTCTAATCCAGAAATGCAAAAACGTGCTGCAAATGCAGTTCGTGGTATGGTAGAAAGCGAAGAAAATTTTATTGTTTCTATTCACGATCATGGTGCTGGAGGACACTTAAATTGTTTAAGTGAATTAGTAGAAGATACTGGTGGAAAAATCGATTTAGATAAACTACCTGTTGGAGATCCAACGTTGTCTGCAAAAGAAATAATTGGTAACGAATCTCAAGAACGTATGGGATTAGTAATTGCCGAAGAACATTTAGATACTTTAAATAAAATTGCAGAACGCGAACGTTCTCCAATATATACTGTTGGTGAAGTTACAGGAAACCACCGTTTTACTTTCGAATCTAAAACCAAAGGTGATAAACCAATGGATTTAGCTTTAGAAGATATGTTTGGCAGCTCTCCTAAAACCATAATGAACGACATTACTGTAGATAGAAACTATGGTGGAATATCATACAATACAGATAACTTTTATAACTATTTAGACCAAGTATTACAGTTAGAAGCTGTGGCTTGTAAAGATTGGTTAACAAACAAAGTAGACCGTTGTGTTGGAGGAAAAGTAGCAAAACAACAATGCGTTGGACCACTACAAATACCATTAAATAATGTTGGAGTTATGGCTCTAGATTATAAAGGTAAAGAAGGTATTGCAACATCAATTGGCCACTCTCCTATTTCAGGACTAATAAATCCTGTCGCTGGAAGTAGAAATAGTATTACAGAGGCTTTAACAAATATTATTTGGGCACCTTTAAAAGAGGGGCTACAAAGTGTATCGCTATCTGCAAATTGGATGTGGCCTTGTAAAAATGAAGGTGAAGACGCGCGTTTATACGAAGCTGTAAAAGCAATTTCAGAATATGCTATAGATTTAGGTATTAATGTGCCAACTGGAAAAGATTCACTTTCTATGAAGCAGAAATACCCTAACGAAGAGGTTATTTCTCCTGGAACAGTAATTATTTCGGCTGCTGGTAATTGTAACGCTATTTCTAAAGTTGTTGAGCCTGTTTTCAAACAAGGAAAAGGAGACATTTATTATATTAATATTTCTCAAGATTCTTATGAATTAGGAGGGAGTTCTTTTGCGCAAATCAATAATAAAATAGGAAATACTACACCAAATGTTAAAAGTGCAGATTATGTAAAAACGGTATTTAACACCATTCAGAAATTAATAAAAGAAGAACAAATTGTTGCAGGACATGATGTTGCTTCAGGTGGTTTAATTACTACTCTTTTAGAATTATGTTTTGCAGATAACAATTTGGGTGCTGAATTAGATATTACAGCAATCAACGAAAAAGATGCATTTAAAGTATTGTTTGCAGAAAATGCAGGTATTGTTTTTCAATCTAAAGATGCTTCAATAGAAAAAGTATTAGCAGATGCTAACATAGATTTTTTCAACATAGGAAAAGTAACAGAAAGCGACACGCTAAGCGTTATTAATAACACTGAAGTTTTCACTATGACAGTATCACGTTTACGTGATGTTTGGTATAAAACATCTTTCTTATTAGACCAAAAGCAAACTGCAAATAATTTAGCTGAAGCACGTTATAACAATTATAAAAATCAGCCATTAAAATATATATTCCCTAAGCATTTTACAGGAAAATTAGAGGACGTTATTGCGAACGCAGTGAAGCAATCTCATCATAATAAAGAGATTGCCACGTCGCAAACTCCTCGCAATGACGGAAAACGACCTAAAGCTGCTATTCTTCGTGAAAAAGGTTCAAACTCTGAGCGTGAAATGGCTAATGCTATGTACTTAGCAGGTTTTGATGTTAAAGATGTACACATGACAGATTTAATATCTGGTCGTGAAACACTTGAAGATATTCAGTTTTTAGGTGCAGTTGGAGGTTTCTCTAATTCTGATGTTTTAGGTTCGGCAAAAGGTTGGGCTGGAGCTATAAAGTACAACGAGAAAGCAAATAAAGTAATTAACGATTTCTTTAATCGTGAAGACACTTTATCTATTGGTATTTGTAACGGTTGCCAATTATTTATGGAACTTGATCTTATTAATCCAGAACACGATGTACATGGAAAAATGATTCATAATGAATCTAAAAAACATGAAAGCTCGTTTACTTCTGTAGCTATTCAAAAAAATAACTCTATAATGCTATCTACTTTAGAAGGCACTACTTTAGGTGTTTGGATTTCTCATGGCGAAGGTAAATTTAACTTACCAAAAGAAGAGAATCAATATAATATTGTTGCTAAATATGGTTATGAAGGGTATCCAAATAACCCAAATGGATCAGACTTTAACACAGCAATGCTTTGTGATACAACTGGAAGACACCTAGTAACGATGCCACATATTGAACGTTCTACTTTTCAATGGAATTGGGCAAACTATCCGGAAAACAGAAAAGACGAAGTATCACCTTGGTTAGAAGCTTTTGTGAATGCTAGAAAATGGATTGAAACTACTAAACGTTAAAAAAGAGATTCTGTAATATCGTAAGTAAGATTATATATATTTTTGTAATGCTATCTAATTGATAAATTACAACCAACAAATATGATTTACAATGCTTATAAAAGTAAGAATTCATCAAATCTCATACATGAATTTTTTGAATTAAAAATCTCTAAATCAGTTTTACCACTTCAAAACAAAGTGCTCCCTCTTGGAAAGCACTCTATGGCTTATACATACAAAGGATTACACAAATTAACTGTTGCCAATAAAACATATAATGGTACTGGTCTTATTATTTCTGGACAGACCACAAAATCGTATACTTTAAATGTAGACATAGAGAGCGAATGCGCTGGTATTATGTTTCATCCAACAACTTTATATAAACTTACACAATTAAATGTTTCGCAAATTAATGATAAACATATTCCATTAGAAGAGGTTTCTAAGCCTCTTTTTAATACAATAAATTCATTTTTTTTAAGAAAACTAAAAGGAGAAGAAGCACTTAACGCCTTAGAATCTGATATAAAAAAACTTCCACTTACAATAAACAACCATACAAGAAACGTTGATAAAGCGATTGCTATTATCAACAAAAAAGATGGACAAATTTCAATTAATGATCTTTTAGAAGAAATACCAGTTTCTCAAAAAACATTAGAAACCAAGTTTAAAGAAATGGTTGGTTTAACTCCAAAAAAATATGCTAGACTATATAGGTTTAGCAGATTAATGAAGATGTACGAGCAAAGGCAATTGAAATTTAAAGATTTAGTAGAAATGTATAACTTTCACGATATTTCACACTTTTCTAAAGAATTTAAGTACTTCATGAACGAATCTCCTAAGTCTTACTTTAAAAATGAGAGCGAATTAATAAAAAAATACTTAAAATAGTAGATATTACGATTTTTTACATCCTTGTTTAATTTAAACTAATTATATTTACCTAGAATTTATGTAAAATTTATTTAATTAAATGAAAGTTAAGGGATTCATTTAAAAATAGTTAGTTATTAAATAAGCTTATATATAAAGCATAGATTCTTGCTATCAATCAATTAGCAGAGGAGCTGTTTTTAACAGCTCCTTTTTTTTCATCTTTGAAATAGAATTAAAAATCCTTACTTTGCAAGTCTTACTAACTTCCAATTAAAAGTATGACTGAAATAACTCGCCTCTTCGATTTTCCTTATTATCAACTAGAAAAATATAATCTAGAAGCCGCTTTAGTAACTAAATATGATGGAAAATGGACACCAATGTCTACCCAAGAGTATATAGACAAAGCCAATGCTGTTAGTCGAGCTTTATTAAAAATAGGAATTAAAAAAGATGATAAAATTGCACTTATCTCCACAACTAATAGAACCGAATGGAATATTATGGATATTGGTGTATTACAAACTGGTGCGCAAACCATTCCTATTTATCCAACTATTAGTGCCGAGGATTATGAATATGTATTAAACCATAGCGAAGCTATTTATTGCTTTGTATCAGACATAGATGTATTAAAAAAAGTACGCAAAGTACAAGCAAATACAAAAGTAAAAGAAGTGTACTCTTTTAATCATATAGAAGGTTGTAAACATTATTCAGAATTATTCGAGCTAGGTAAAGATGAAAGTACACAACATGAAGTACAAGCAAGAAAAGATGCGGTCTTACCTTCAGACTTAGCAACAATTATTTACACCTCTGGTACAACAGGAAAACCAAAAGGAGTAATGCTTTCTCATAATAACATAACAAGTAATGCGTTAGACGCTTCAGATCGTTTGCCGTTTATGGACAATGTAGAAAATAGAGTATTAAGTTTTTTACCTATTTGTCATGTTTTCGAACGTGTACTAATCTACCTTTATCAATATGCGGGAGCAACTATTTACTTTGCAGAAGGTATTGATAAAATTGGAGAAAATGCCAAAGAAATTAAACCAAACCTAATGAGTGTTGTACCACGATTATTAGAGAAAGTTTACGACAAAATCATGGCTAAAGCCGAAGATTTATCAGGTATAAAAAAAGCACTTTTTCATTGGGCAGTTCGTTTAGGTGAACAATGGGAACCATATGGTGCAAATGGAGCTTGGTACGAATTTCAATTAAAAATTGCGAACAAATTAATTTTCAGCAAATGGCGCGAAGCACTTGGTGGCGAACTACATACAATGGTTTCTGGCAGCGCAGCTTTACAAACTAGATTAACAAGAGTGTTTTCTGCAGCTGGAATGCAAGTGATGCAAGGTTATGGACTTACAGAGACTTCACCAGTTATCTCAGTAGAGATGTATGCCAACCAACATTTTAGAGTAGGTAGTGTAGGTAAACCAATAAAAAATGTAGAAGTTAAAATTGCTGAAGATGGCGAGTTATTAGTTAAAGGACCAAACGTAATGCTAGGTTATTTTAAAGACCCTGTAAAAACAGCAGAAGTTATGACTGGTGATTACTTCCATACAGGAGACAAAGGAGAAATAGATTCAGACGGTTTCATTAAAATTACTGGTCGTAAAAAAGAAATGTTTAAAACCTCTGGCGGAAAATATGTAATTCCACCACTTTTAGAAAATGACATGAAACAATCGCTTTTTATAGAACAAATCATGGTCGTTGGTGAAGGTGAAAAAATGCCAGCAGCTATTATCCAACCTAATTTTGAATATATAAGAGGCTGGATTAATGATAAAAATTACAAGATTGGCACATCTCAAACCGAAATTTCAGCATCTCAATTAGTAATAGATCGTATTCAAAAAGATATTACTACGTACAACCAAAACTTTGGTAAATGGGAACAAGTTAAACGTTTCGAGCTCACACCAGATGTTTGGTCTATAGATGGAGGACACCTTACGCCTACTATGAAAATGAAACGAAAAGTAATTACAGAAATCTACCAAGAACTTTATGATAAGATTTATAGGAGTTAAATTATAAAAAACCTTATAAACCTAAAATTAGCACTAGAAATAGTATTTATTTCTTAATTTACTATGCGTGCATAATAAATTTTCACTATATTTGGATTCCTAAACAAACGAATTCAATTTTAATGAAAGATAAAACCATAGACTATTTACTTCGTACCACTTGGTTAGCAGTAAATAAAATGTATAATGAAGAAGCTGCCAAATTCGACTCTACTATGGCAACTGGTTTTACTTTACTTAGTATCGATCCAGAAAACGGAACACCTTCAACTTCTTTAGGCCCTATTATGGGAATGGAAGCTACTAGTCTATCTCGCATTCTAAAAAAAATGGACGAGCTTGGTTTAATAGAACGTAAACCAAACCCAGAAGATGGTAGAGGCGTACTTATTCACTTAACAGACTTCGGAAGAGAAAAAAGAGAATATTCACGAGATCGTGTATTAACTTTTAATGACACCATAAAAGAACACGTTTCTGAAGAAAAACTAAAACACTTTCAAGAAGTTACAGAAACAATTAGCGAATTGATTTCTAACAAAAAAATATACAATCAAAAAGAACATACTTTAAAATAAGATGAGCAAACGTAGAATAAAAAAAATAGCCATTATTGGTTCAGGAATTATGGGAAGCGGTATCGCTTGCCATTTTGCTAACATTGGAGTTGATGTTTTATTATTAGACATCGTACCAAGAGAGCTTAATTCTAAAGAAAAAGCAAAGGGATTAACTTTAGAAGACAAAGCTGTAAGAAACAGATTAGTAAACGATGCCTTAACAGCATCAATAAAATCTAAACCTGCACCACTCTATAATGCATCTTTTGCAAATAGAATTACTACAGGAAACTTAGATGATGATATCGCTAAAGTAAAAGATGTAGATTGGATTATGGAAGTTGTAGTTGAAAGACTCGATATCAAACAACAAGTTTTCGAAAAATTAGAAAAATACAGAACTCCAGGAACGTTAATTACTTCGAATACTTCTGGTATTCCAATTAAATTTATGAGCGAAGGACGTAGTGAAGATTTCCAGAAGCATTTCTGTGGAACACACTTTTTTAATCCTGCACGTTACTTAAAATTATTCGAAATCATTCCTGGACCTAAAACAGATACGTCTGTTTTAGATTTCTTAAATGGTTACGGAGAAAAATTCTTAGGAAAGACCTCAGTAATCGCTAAAGATACACCTGCCTTTATTGGTAACCGTATTGGAATTTTTAGCATACAAAGTTTATTTCACGCAGTTAAAGATTTAGATTTAACGGTTGAAGAAGTAGATAAATTATCAGGACCAGTAATTGGTCGTCCAAAATCAGCAACTTTTAGAACAGTTGATGTTGTTGGATTAGATACTTTGGTTCACGTTGCAAACGGAATTAGAGAAAACTGCCCTAAAGACGAACGTTTAGAGTTGTTTAAATTGCCAGATTTCATCAATACCATGATGGAGAATAAATGGTTAGGAAGTAAAACTGGTCAAGGTTTTTACAAAAAGACAGTTTCAGCTGAAGGCAAAAAAGAAATTTTAACTTTAGACTTAAACACTTTAGAATACCGTGAAGCTAAACGCGCAAAATTTGCAACTTTAGAATTAACAAAATCTATTGATCACGTTGCAGACCGATTTAAAGTATTAGTAAAAGGAAAAGATAAAGCCGGAGAATTTTACAGAAAAAGTTTTTCTGCATTATTCGCTTACGTGTCAAACCGTATTCCTGAAATTACTGATGAATTATACAAAATTGACGATGCCATGAAAGCTGGTTTTGGTTGGGAACATGGTCCTTTCCAAATCTGGGATGCTATTGGTGTTGAAAAAGGAATTGAAATGATGCAAGCTGAAGGTTTAAAACCTGCAGATTGGGTGCACGATATGGTTGCTTCAGGAAGCGATAGCTTCTACTCTATTCAAGATGGTGCAACTTATAGCTATGATATTCCGAAGAAAATACAAGAAAAAATCCCTGGACAAGATTCATTTATCATTTTAGATAATATTAGAAAAACAACCGAAGTTTTCAAAAACTCTGGTGTTTCTGTTCAAGATTTAGGAGATGGTATTCTTAATGTAGAGTTCCAATCTAAAATGAATACTATTGGTGGTGACGTTTTAGCAGGATTAAATAAAGCTATTGATATGGCTGAAAAAGATTTTGCTGGATTAGTTGTTGGAAATCAAGGTCCAAACTTCTCGGTTGGTGCAAACATAGGCATGATTTTTATGATGGCTGCCGAACAAGAATATGATGAGCTTAACGCAGCTATTAAATATTTCCAAGACACAATGATGCGTATGCGTTATTCTTCAATCCCAACAATTTCTGCTCCTCATGGAATGGCGCTTGGTGGTGGTTGTGAAATATCACTACACGCAGATAAAATTGTAGCAGCAGCAGAAACTTATATGGGACTTGTAGAGTTTGGTGTAGGTGTTATTCCTGGTGGTGGTGGTTCTAAAGAAATGGCTTTAAGAGCATCAGATACTTTTAGAAAAGGTGATGTGCAGTTAAATACACTTCAAGAATACTTTTTAACTATTGGTATGGCAAAAGTATCTACTTCTGCTTACGAAGCATTCGATTTAGGTTTAATGCAAAAAGGAAAAGATATCGTTGTAGTTAATAAAGACCGTCAAATAGCAACTGCAAAAGCACATGCTAAATTAATGGCAGAAGCTGGTTATACACAACCTGCAAAACGTAACGATGTATTAGTTCTTGGTAAGCAAGCTTTAGGGATGTTTATGGTAGGTACAGATTCTATGAAAGATTCTAACTACATAAGTGAACACGATATGAAAATTGCAAATAAACTAGCCTACGTTATGGCTGGTGGTGATTTATCTGAACCAACTTTAGTTACCGAACAATACTTATTAGACTTAGAGCGTGAAGCTTTCCTTTCGCTTTGTACAGAACGTAAAACTTTGGAAAGAATTCAGCATATGTTAACCAAAGGGAAACCTTTAAGAAACTAAGAAAAATGAAAACAGCATATATAGTAAAAGCATATAGAACAGCAGTTGGTAAAGCACCAAAAGGCGTGTTCCGTTTTAAAAGAACAGATGAATTGGCAGCAGAAACCATCAAATACATGATGAAGGAATTGCCTGGTTTAGATCCAAAACGTATTGACGATGTTATTGTTGGTAACGCAATGCCTGAAGGTGCTCAAGGATTAAATATGGCGCGTTTAATCTCTTTAATGGGATTAGAAATTGTTGATGTTCCTGGTGTAACAGTTAATCGTTTTTGCTCTTCAGGAGTAGAAACTATTGGTATGGCAACAGCAAAAATACAAGCCGGAATGGCAGATTGTATTATAGCAGGTGGAGCTGAAAGTATGAGTAGTGTCCCAATGACTGGTTTTAAACCAGAATTAAATTATGACGCTATTGTAAAAGGAGGCCATGAAGATTATTATTGGGGAATGGGAAATACTGCAGAAGCTGTTGCAAAGCAATTCAAAATATCTCGTGAAGATCAAGATGAATTTACATTTAATTCTCATATGAAAGCATTAAGAGCGCAAGCTGAAAATCGTTTTCAAGATCAAATTGTACCAATTGAAGTAGAGCAAACATATATTGATGCTAACGGAAAGAAAGCAACAAAATCTTATACAGTAACTAAAGATGAAGGACCTCGAGCAGGAACTAGTAAAGAAGCTTTAGCAAAACTAAGAGCAGTATTTGCTGCTGGAGGAAGTGTTACTGCTGGTAACTCATCTCAAATGAGTGATGGTGCTGCTTTTGTAATGGTTATGAGTGAAGACATGGTTAAAGAACTAGGTTTAGAGCCAATTGCAAGAATGGTAAACTATGCTGCTGCTGGTGTTGAGCCTCGTATTATGGGTATTGGACCCGTTAAGGCTATTCCAAAAGCATTAAAACAAGCAGGTTTAAAACAAGATGATTTATCGTTAATTGAATTGAATGAAGCTTTTGCTTCTCAATCTTTAGCAGTTATTCGTGAGTTAAACTTAAATCCAGATATTATTAACGTAAATGGTGGTGCTATTGCACTTGGTCACCCATTAGGTTGTACAGGAGCAAAACTATCTGTACAGTTATTTGATGAAATGCGTAAGCAAAACATGCAAGGTAAATATGGTGCAGTAACAATGTGTGTAGGTACTGGACAAGGTGCTTGTGGAGTATTTGAATTTCTTTCTTAAAAAAGAATCAAACCCAAAAAACTAATAAAAAAAGAGAACAACAAGATTATAATATAGCTATGGCAACAGAAGAAAAAGAATTATTAAGAGGTGGACAGTTCCTAGTAAAGGAAACAAATTGTGAAGATGTATTTACTCCTGAAGATTTTTCAGAAGAACAAAACATGATGAAGGAAGCGGTTATGGAATTTAACGACCGTGAAATTATACCACACAAACCTCGTTTTGAAGCTAAAGATTATGCATTAACAGAAGAAGTTATGCGTAAAGCTGGTGAATTAGGATTTTTAGGTGTAGCTGTTCCTGAAGCTTATGGCGGATTAGGAATGGGCTTTGTATCTACAGTTTTAACTTGTGATTATATTTCTTCAGGAACTGGTTCTTTTAGTACTGCATTTGGAGCACATACAGGTATTGGTACTATGCCAATTACATTATATGGTACAGAAGCTCAAAAGCAAAAATATGTTCCAAAACTATCTACTGGAGAATGGTTTGGATCTTACTGTTTAACTGAACCTGGTGCAGGATCTGATGCTAATTCAGGAAAAACAACAGCTGTACTATCAGAAGACGGTAAATCTTACAAGATTAATGGTCAGAAAATGTGGATTTCAAACGCAGGTTTTTGTACAGTAATGATTGTTTTTGCTCGTCTTGAAGATGATAAAAATATTACTGGTTTTATTGTAGAAAATGATGCTGCAAATGGTATTACAATGGGTGAAGAAGAACACAAATTAGGTATTCGTGCTTCTTCTACGCGACAAGTGTTTTTTAACGATACAGTTGTACCAATCGAAAATATGTTAGCTGGTCGTGGCGAAGGTTTTAAAATTGCCATGAATGCACTTAACGTTGGACGTATTAAATTAGCAGCTGCTTGTTTAGATTCTCAACGTAGAATTTTAACATACGGCGTAAAATACGCAATGGAGCGCAAGCAATTTAAAACACCTATTGCAGATTTTGGAGCAATTAAAATGAAGCTAGCAAAAATGGCTACTGATGCTTATGCTGGTGAATCTGCAACTTATAGAGCTGCAAAAAATATTGAAGATAGAATCGCTTTACGTGAAGCTGCTGGAAACACACACCAGGAAGCAGAACTTAAAGGTGTTGAAGAGTATGCTATTGAGTGCTCAATATTAAAAGTAGCAGTATCGGAAGATGTACAAAATTGTGCAGATGAAGGTATTCAAATCTTTGGTGGTATGGGCTTTAGTGAAGAAACTCCTATGGAATCTGCTTGGAGAGATGCACGTATAGCACGTATTTACGAAGGAACTAACGAAATTAACAGAATGTTATCTGTTGGTATGTTAGTTAAGAAAGCAATGAAAGGTCACGTTGATTTGTTAGGACCAGCAACTGCTGTAGCTAATGAGTTAATGGGAATTCCTTCTTTTGAAACACCAGATTATTCTGAATTATTTTCAGAAGAAAAAGCAATTATTGGTAGACTTAAAAAAGTATTTTTAATGGTTGCAGGTGCAGCTGTTCAAAAATATGGTCCAAAAATGGAAGAACACCAACAGTTATTAATTGCTGCTTCAGATATCTTAATTGAAATCTATATGGCTGAATCTACAATTTTAAGAACTGAGAAAAATGCTAAACGTACAAGCGAAAAAGAACAAGCTGTACAAATAGCAATGTCAAAATTATATTTATATAATGCAGTTAGTATCATTGAAAACAAAGGAAAAGAAAGTGTTATTTCTTTTGCTGAAGGAGATGAGCAACGCATGATGTTAATGGGACTTAAACGTTTCACAAAATATACAAACTTCCCAGATATCGTTGATTTACGTAATGAGATTGCTGAGAAAGTAAAAGAAGAAGGTAAATATTGCTTCTAAAAATTAAGTTTTAATTAAATAGTTAAAAAGTCGTTTCTTTATTAGAAACGGCTTTTTTTTGATTCGAAACAAAACCTAAGAATTAAATTAATAGTTAAAAACCGCTTCAGATTGAAGTGGTTTTTTATTTTTCATTAATTTAGAAGAAAATTTAATAGTAATGAAAAACACAATCTACCTACTACTCTTCTTTGTACTTTCACCATATATAACAACACAAGCCCAAGGCTTACTACAAGAAAAAAACAATTTTACTAGACAAGACACGCTTAGAGGCAGTATTACTACAGAACGCGAATGGTGGGATTTAACCTATTATCATTTAGATATTAAAGTTAATCCTGAGGATAAAACAATTTCTGGAACAAACACGATTCAGTATACCGTTTTAAAACCGAATCAAGTTTTACAAATCGATTTACAAGATCCTTTAGAATTAACTAAAGTCACTCAAAATGGTAAAGTATTAGAGATTAAACACGATGGAAACGCACATTTTGTAACACTTAAAGAACAACAAAATATAGGCGAAATAAATAGTGTAATTGCATATTACCAAGGTAAACCACGTGAAGCTGTTAGAGCGCCTTGGGATGGTGGTATTTCTTGGAAAAAAGACAATAACGGAAATCATTTTGTAGCCTCGTCTTGTCAAGGACTTGGAGCAAGCGTCTGGTGGCCAAACAAAGACCACATGTACGACGAAGTAGATAGTATGCTTATTAGTGTAAACGTACCAAAAGGCTTAACAAACGTCTCTAACGGAAGGCTAAGAAGTGTTGATGAGAAAGAAAACACAACAACCTTTAATTGGTTTGTAAATAACCCAATTAATAATTATGGTGTAAATATTAATATAGGTGACTATGCTAATTTCTCTGAAGTTTTTAAAGGAGAGAAAGGTGATTTAGATATGAATTATTATGTATTAAAAGATAATCTTGAAAAAGCTAAAGAACATTTTAAAGATGCTCCTAAAATGATGAAAGCATTCGAACATTGGTTTGGACCTTATCCTTTTTATGAAGATAGCTTTAAATTAGTAGAAGTCCCATATTTAGGTATGGAACACCAAAGTTCTGTAACTTATGGTAACAAATATATGAAAGGCTATTTAGGACGAGATTTATCTGGAACTGGATTAGGCTTAAAATTCGATTTTATTATTATTCATGAAGCTGGACACGAGTGGTTTGCTAACAATATTACTAATATAGATATTGCCGATATGTGGATTCACGAAGGCTTTACAGCCTATTCCGAGAACATTTTCTTAGATTTTTACTACGGAAAAGAAGCGTCTGCAGATTACGTTATTGGTACTCGAAAAAACATACAAAACGATAGACCTTTAATTGGACAATACAACGTTAATAACGAAGGCTCTGGAGACATGTATTACAAAGGTGCAAACATGCTGCATACTTTACGTCAAATGGTTAATGATGACGAAAAATGGAGACAAATGCTTCGCACTTTAAACTCTAAGTTTTATCACCAAACTGTAACGACACAACAAATTGAAGACTGCTTAGCTGAAGAATCTGGTTTGGAATTGAAAGGTTTTTTTAATCAGTATTTAAGAAGTATAAAAATTCCTGTTTTAGAATATAAAGTTGAAGGCAAAAAACTAAACTACAAATGGACTAATACTGTTGATGACTTTGTAATGTCAATTCAAATTGAAATTAATGGAGAATCACAATGGATTACACCTTCTTCAGAAAATAAAACATTAAAATTAAAGTCTAAAAATGCTAAAATAAAAGTAGATAGAGATTTTTATATAGATATAAAAGTACTCTAAATATGGATTTAGAAGAACTCTATTTTAAATCTGATACAGAATGGCGAGAATGGCTACATAGTAATCATGATAGTGATAATGGTATCTACCTCATCTTTTACAAAGTTGACCATAAAAACGAAAGTATGCGTTGGGAAGAAGCCGTAAAAGTGGCGTTATGCTATGGTTGGATAGATTCTACAGTAAAAAGTTTAGGTAACGGTAAACGCAGACAATACTTCTGTAAGCGTAATCCTAAAAGCGTTTGGAGTGCATTAAACAAAAGACATATTAAAGCCTTACTTGCCGAAGACTTAATGCATAAAAAAGGTTTAGAAATTATAAAAACCGGAAAGAAAAACGGAAGTTGGACGGCTTTAGACACTGTTGAAAAAGGTATTATTCCAGAAGCATTACAATTGGCTTTTAATAAAAACTCTAAAGCTTTTGAAAATTATAACAACTTTGCGCCTTCCTATAGAAAACATTACTTGTATTGGTTAAACCAAGCCAAAAGAGAAGCTACAAAAGAGAAAAGAATTACAGAAATAATAAAATTTTGCATGGCTAATATTAAATCTCGCAATACGTGGTAATTTCTTTATTTTGAAAGACTACAAATATTTTTCGACTGAATAAAAAAACCATCAAAATGAATATTCAAAAAATAAATTTCACTAACGCTGAAAGTCAACAATTAGTTGGTAGATTAGAGCTTCCTATAAATCAACATCCTCATAATTTCGCCATATTTGCGCATTGTTTTACTTGTAATAAAAACTTGTCTGCAGTAAAAAATATTACTCGAGAATTAACGTCTAACGGCTTTGGAGTGTTACGTTTCGATTTTACTGGTTTAGGCGAAAGTGAAGGTGATTTTGAAAATACTAACTTTTCAGGAAATGTAGAAGACTTAATTAGTGCTTCAAATTATTTAAAAGAAAACTATACTGCTCCTACCCTATTAATTGGACATTCTTTAGGTGGAGCAGCAGCAATTTTTGCAGCAGCAGAAATAGAATCTATAAAAGCTGTTGCAACTATTGGAGCGCCTTCAAACCCTAAACATGTTCAAAATTTAATACAAAGTAGTGTTGATGAAATTAAAACTACAGGAAAAGCCAACGTTAATATTGGAGGAAGACCATTTACAATAAAAAAGCAATTTTTAGATGATATAGAAACGAAGTCTTTACCAGACGTTGCTAAAAACTTACGTAAAGCAATATTAGTAATGCATTCTCCACAAGACGCGACTGTTGGTATTGAAAATGCTGAAGAGATTTATGTTTCAGCAAGACATCCAAAAAGTTTTGTTTCTCTTGATGGAGCAGATCACTTATTAATGCGAAAAGAAGATTCTATTTACGTTGGAAGTGTAATTGCTACTTGGGCAAAACGTTATATTTCTATTCCTAATACAGAAACTATTTCTACTTCTCATCAAGCTGTAGCAAGTTTAGATGCTGAAGATGGTTTTACAACGCAAATGACAGTAGGAAGCCATACTATGATGGCAGATGAACCTACAAGTTATGGTGGTAACGATTTTGGGCCTTCGCCTTACGAGTTGGTTTCCGCAGGACTATCTGCTTGTACAGCAATGACTGTTCAGATGTACACCAAACGAAAAGGCTGGGATTTAGAAAATATAGAAGTACACACGTCGCACTCAAAAGTACCGACTCCTATTTTAGAAAACGATGAAACTAAAGAAATCCAAATAGATACTTTTAGTAGAGAGATTAAACTAAAAGGAAATTTAGACGATAAACAAATACTACGTGTTCTTCAAATTGCTAACAAATGCCCTGTACATAAAACACTGCATAGCGATATCGAAGTGGTTACTAAATTGGTTTAAATAAAAAAGCGCATCATTAAAATTAATGATGCGCTTTTTAAATATATTAAAAATTCAGATTATTATATTCCACTTATAAAACTCCCATAAGGATCTTTAAACTGAATACCTTCAGTAAATCTGTACTTACTTAATTGCTTATACTGTACTAATCCCCAAAGCACAAACTCTTTAATAAAATAGCTTTCTTCTTTTGCTAGATTTGGTTGGTATTTACCTAACAAATCATCTAAAGGAGTTACTGCATCTAATAAAGCTTTATATTCTTTATCACTTAAATCGTCCAACAATTCAAAACCATCACGATTATTAAAGAACCAGGACACAATATCATCATAAGGACTTTCGTCTTCCTGTTTTTTTAATTTTTCAATCTCAGGAAAGAACTCTGGAAACAAACTTTGTACAGCTTCGTCAATTAATTTAAAAGCCACTTGTGCTGCACCTTCTTGTTCTCCTTCGTAAACCAATTCTACTTTTCCAGTTATTGCTGGAATAACACCAATAAAATCGCTTAAACGTACCATTGTATTTTTATCCCCAGATTTTAGAGATCGCAATTCGGCAGTACTTAAAAGGTTCTGGTAAGCTGTAATACTTAGACGCGCACTTACACCACTTTTAGCATCTATATATTCGCTTTCACGTGCTTCAAAAACAATCTGCTCTAATAAGTCTTTTGCTAATTCTGGCACTTGTATTGCTTCAGATTGTGCTTTATCTAAATTCGCCTCTTGCTCTGTAATTAATTTTGCAGTTTCAATATCTGTTGGATAATGCGTTAAAATTTGTGAACCAATTCTATCTTTTAAAGGTGTAACAATGCTACCTCTATTGGTATAATCTTCAGGATTGGCAGTAAATATAAATTGCATATCTAAATTCAATCGTAATTTAAAACCACGAATTTGAATATCTCCTTCTTGTAAAATATTAAATAAAGCCACTTGTATTCTGGCTTGTAAATCGGGTAATTCGTTTATAACAAAAATACAACGGTTTGCTCTTGGTATCATTCCGTAATGAATCACGCGATCATCTGCATAACTCAATTTTAAATTTGCTGCTTTTATTGGGTCTACGTCTCCTATAAGATCAGCAACAGTTACATCTGGAGTTGCTAATTTTTCTGCAAAACGCTCACTTCTATGTAACCATGTAATTGGTGTATCATCACCTTTTTCTTTAATCAATTCAATAGCAAAACGTGATATTGGTTGTAATGGATCATCGTTAATTTCACTGCCTTCAACTAAAGGAATATACTCGTCTAACAGATTAAGCATTAAACGCGCTAAACGTGTTTTTGCTTGACCACGCAAACCTAACAAGTTAATATTATGTCTTGATAAAATGGCACGTTCTAATTCAGGTATTACGGTGTTTTCGTATCCATGAACACCTTCAAACGTTGTTTCTTTATTCTTTATTTTTTCAATTAAATTATCTCTTAATTCATCTTTAATCGATTTGCTTTTATATCCAGTATTTTTTAAATCGCCTAAAGTTTTTATATTTTTTATATCCATAATTTTTTAAAATCTTTTTCAATTGAGTAGAAAAGCTATTCTTTTTTACTCCAAATTTTCACTTTTTTTTATCCTTTAATTCTCTTTTTTCTATTGGTTTCATAATCTTCAAAAATCATTTCACCTAAACCTTTTAAGCCTGTATAAAATGCTTTTCCTTGATTTGCTTTTGTAAACGTTTCTACAAATTGTTGTAAATATGGATCTTGAGCAATCATAAAAGTAGTAATTGGTATATGCAATTTCCTAGCTTGTTGTGCCTGTGCATAACATTTATTTGTAATGTATGGATTTAGTCCGTTACTATCTTTGTAATAAGTACCATCTGGCATTTTCAAACAACTTGGTTTCCCATCGGTTATCATAAAAATTTGCTTATTGGTATTACGCTTTCTGCGTAATAAATCCATTGCCAATTTTAAACCTGCAACTGTATTTGTATGGTATGGTCCAACATTAAGATATGGTAAATCTTTAATTTTAATTGGCCAAGCATCATTACCAAAAACTAAAATATCTAAGGTGTCTTTTGGATAACGTGTGGTAATTAATTCGGCTAAAGCCATGGCTACTTTTTTAGCAGGAGTGATACGGTCTTCACCATACAAAATCATACTATGGCTAATGTCTATCATTAAAATAGTACTCATTTGCGATTTGTGTGTGGTTTCTTCCACTACCAAATCATCTTCCGTTAATCTAAAATCACCAATACCGTTATTAATTTGGGCATTACGAAGACTTTCGGTCATGGACACTTTATCCATACTATCGCCAAATTGGTAATTTCTAAAATCGCCTGTGTGCTCATCTCCTATTCCAACACCTTTACTTTTATGGTTACCGCTTCCACTACGTTTTATGTTTCCAAAGATTTGATCTAATGCAGATTGCCTAATAGCGCGTTCCGTTTTAGCAGTAATTCCAGTGCCTTTTTTACCATCTGGTTTTATCTCGTCTCTTATATAACCTTTTGCTTTTAGATCTTCAATAAAATCTTCGATAGTATATTCTGGAGTAGTAAGCTTGTATTCTTTGTCTAGTTCTTTTAACCAATCTATAGCTTCATCAAAATCTCCAGATGTATGCGTAATTAGCTCTTTAAAAATATCGAAAAGAATTTCGAAAGGTGATTGTGATGGTGCTTCGTATTGTTTAAACACGAAACCTTTTTTGTGTAATTTATCTTTTTTCATTGCTCTATAAAAATACGATAAAATAGCATCTAAATAAACCTCTTAACATCTATTTAAGATTATGTTTCTTAACTTTATACAAACTAATTTACCAAAAATGAAAAAACTATCCTTTCTACTTTTATTACTCCTCTCTTTCACAGCGTTTTCACAAGAGTTCTCTATGGACTTAGTAAAAAACATGAAACCAAGAAATATAGGTCCAGGCGGAATGTCTGGTCGTGTAACTGCTATTGATGCAGTACATAGCAATCCAGATATTATGTACGTTGGTACAGCTTCTGGAGGTTTATGGAAATCAATTTCTGGAGGTATAAAATGGGAACCTCTTTTCGATAAGGAAGTTACATCGTCTATTGGTTCTGTTGCTATACAACAATCTAATCCTAGTGTTATTTGGGTTGGAACTGGTGAAGGCAATCCTAGAAATAGTTTAAATGGAGGTTACGGAATTTATAAATCTTTAGATGCTGGAAGAAGCTGGAAATCTATGGGTTTAGAAAAGACACGACATATTCACAGAGTTGTTATAGACCCTACAAATCCAGATATAGTTTATGCAGCAGCCATTGGCAGTCCTTGGGGAGAACATAGTGAACGTGGTGTGTATAAAACGACAAATGGCGGAGAAACTTGGAGCAAAATTCTATTTGCAAACAATAAAACTGGAGCTGCAGATTTGGTTATGGATCCTTCTAACCCAAATAAATTAATTGCGACGCTTTGGGAGCACAAACGTGAACCTTGGTTTTTTAATTCTGGCGGAAAAGGTTCTGGTTTACATATTACTCACGATGGTGGAAAAACATGGAAACAAATTACTGAAAAAGAAGGTTTTCCTAAAGGAGAATTAGGTAGAATTGGTGTAGCTATTGCTCCAAATAAGCCTAATATTATCTATGCTTTAGTTGAAGCTAAAAAGAATGCATTGTACAAAAGTGAAGATGGTGGTTTTAGTTGGAAAAAAATTAATGATAAAAGCGATATTGGCAACAGACCTTTTTACTACTCTGAAATTTATGTCGATCCTCAAAATGAAAACAGAGTATATTCTGTTTTCACCTACATTAATGTGAGTGAAGATGGCGGAAAAAACTTTAAACAATTAATGCCTGCCTATGGTGTTAGTAATGGTGTGCACCCAGATCATCATGCATGGTGGATACATCCTGAAAATGGAAATTTCATGATTGACGGAAACGATGGAGGCATGAATATTACAAAAGATGGCGGGAAATCTTGGCGTTTTATTGGCAATATGCCTGTAGCTCAATTTTATCATATTAACGTGGATAATGAGTTTCCTTACAATGTTTATGGAGGTATGCAAGACAATGGTTCTTGGCGAGGACCAGCTTATGTTTGGAAAGCGCAAGGTATTAGAAATAGCTATTGGCAAGAAATTAGTTTTGGTGATGGTTTTGATGTTATTCCAGATCGTGACGACTCGAGATATGGTTGGACCATGAGCCAGCAAGGATACGTAAGTAGATACGATTGGCAAACAGGAAATAATTATGGTGTGCAACCAACACATCCTGATGCAGAAGTATTGCTTCGTTTTAATTGGAATTCTGCAATAAACATTGATCCTTTTAGTAATAAAATACTTTACTTCGGAAGTCAGTTTGTACATAAATCGAATGATAAAGGTGATACTTGGGCAGTTATTTCGCCAGATTTAACAACCAACGATCCCGAAAAACTAAAACAACGTGATAGTGGTGGAATAACCATTGATGCCACAGGAGCCGAAAATCACTGTACCATTTTAGTTATAGAACCTTCTCCAATTGAAAAAGATATGCTTTGGGTTGGAACAGACGATGGTAAAGTACATGTTACCCAAAATGGTGGTAAAACCTGGGATGATGTCAGCAAAAACCTAAGAGGTTTACCAAAAGGCAGTTGGATTGTTCAAATAAAAGCAAGTAATAAGAAAAAAGGTGAAGCCCTTTTAGTTGCCAACGATTACAGACGTTTTAATTTCGAACCTTACGCTTACCGAACGACAAATTATGGAAAGTCTTGGGAACGTATTGTAGATACTAACGATGTTAAAAGTTACACATTATCAATAGTTGAAGATTTAGAAGAACCAAACCTGCTTTTTTTAGGTACAGACGATGGTTTATATGTTTCTATAAATGCAGGGCAAAAATGGACTAAATGGACAGAAGGTTTCCCAACAGTTCCTGTAAAAGATTTAGTTATCCATCCAAGAGAACACGATTTAGTAATTGGAACTTTTGGTCGTGCAGCTTGGGTTTTAGACGATTTAAGACCGTTGCGAGCCATTGCTAGAAATGAAATAGCAAATACTAAATTAGAACTCTTCTCTCCTCCTACTGCTTACAAAGCAGCTTACCAACAAGCAACAGGAAGTCGTTTTGGTGGTGATGCTATGTATTCTGGCGATAATAGAGATTCTGGAGGACGCTTTAGGTATTTTGTAAAGGTTGATGAAACTAAAAAAGAAGAAAAGAAGGATGATGAAAAAGAAGATGAAGAAACTACTGAAGAAAACGAGAACGTAGTAAAATGGGATTCAATTACAATGAAAATCTATGACAACGATAAATTAATAAGAACCATTAAACGAAAAACTCCAGATTCTACAGGAATATATAATTGGTCATGGAGATTGCGAGAAAAAGGAGTGGATTATCCTTCAAAATCAATAAGAAAAAGAAAAAATGAGCCAAGTGGTGTTTCGGTTAAGCCAGGAAAATATAGAGCTGTGATGCATTATGGTAATTTAATTTCAGAAGAATTAATTACTGTAAAAAATGATCCACGAATTGAGGTTTTAAAGGAAAATACAGACGTTATTTATTCAGCATTAAAAGTTATTGGGTATAATAGACAAACAATGGCTGATGCTACTAAGCAATTAGCTGAAAGCAAGCAGACAGCAGAGAAATATAAAAAAGACCTCAACGCTTTAGATAAAGAAAAATACAAAGAAGAAATAAAAGCGTCCAAAGAGATAATTAAAAAAATAGACATATTATTCGCTATTTATTTTGGAAAAGAAGACAAACGTCAAGGTATTACACGTAGTAATCTACCAACTGTAAATTCTAGATTAAATAAGGCAAATAATTATATTCGTTCTAGACAAAATGGTTATACTATTACCGAAACCGATCTATTTAATCATGCAATAAGTGCACTAAATGAAGCCTTAAAAAAAACAAATACATTCTTTAAAGACGAATGGAAACCTTATCAAAATAAAATTGAAAATCTAAGCATTTCAGAATTTAAAGAGATAAAAGAATTTAAAATAGATTAATATGTAGATTCTTGCAAAAAACCATTAATAACCTTAACTTCCTAAATTATAATTTTAAACTAATTATCACCATGAAAAAAATAGTATTATTCTCATTATTAACTGTTTTCGCATTCACAACAAGTTGTAAGAAAGACGCAAAAGACAAAGTTGAACCTACAACTGAAGCTGAAAAAGCAGTAAAAGTAAAATTTGCACTATCTCCAAAAAGCGGTAGTACAGTAAAAGGTAATGTTGTATTTACGCAACTAAATGGAGAAGTTGAAATGACTGCCATTTTAGAAGGCTTAAATTCTGGTGAACACGCAATACATATTCATGAAACGGCAGATTGCTCATCAGACGATGGGAAATCTTCTGGTGGACATTGGAACCCAACTGCCCAACCACATGGGAAATGGGGAGATGCAGCAGGTTTTCACAAAGGAGATATAGGAAACTTTACAGCAGATGCTAGCGGATTTGCTATAGTTAATAAAACTACAGACCAATGGTGTATTGGCTGTGGAGACGAAACTAAAGACATTTTAGGAAAAGCTATTATTGTACATGAAGGTGTAGACGATTTTACCTCACAGCCAAGTGGAGCAGCAGGAAGCAGAGTTAGCTGTGGTGGTATTATTAAATAAATTTTAACTACAAAAAAAGAATATGCAATTAGAAGCTTTAGTAGCTAAATTTCAAAAAAAGGACGAAAGAGCTTTTGAGAAATTATACAATATGTACAGCGAAAGTATGCATGGTGTTATTTACAATATCGTTAGAGATCACGATATTGCTCAAGAAGTCATGCAAGATGTATTTATAAAAGCATGGCATAAAGCCGACTCTTACAGTTCTAGTAAAGGACGATTTTTTACTTGGATTCTTAATATTGCTAGAAATGCAGCAATAGATAAAACACGTTCTAAAAGTTTTAAGAACAGTTCTAAAAACCTTAATGCCGACTATTTCGTAGATATACTACCAACTCAAGATAACCTCGACAACTCTACCGATGCCATTGGCATTGCAAAGTTTGTTGGGAAACTAGCCGATAAATGTAAAAAGGTTATAGACCTACTTTACTTTAAAGGTTATACGCAAAAAGAAGCGTCTGAAACACTCGACATGCCTATTGGGACTATTAAAACTCACAATAGAAATTGTATTAAGGAATTAAGAGAAATGGTATTAAATTAAAATGGAAAAGGAACAATACATAGCATCTGGAATATTAGAACTTTATGTTGCTGGTTCATTAACTGAAGCAGAAAACAAAGACGTTTATAATATGATGCTAAAACATCCTGAAGTACTTCAAGAGGTTTTAGACATAGAAGCTGCAATAATTAAACTAACTAAAGCTGCAGCTCCAAAAGATAAAGTGATTTTTAATTCTATATTAAATAAATTAAAAGACACAGATAATGATACAAAAGTAGTTTCATTAAATAATAAGCCTAAAAATAGTTGGTATAATTACACTGGTTGGGCTGCTGCACTTATTTTTGGTGGTGGATTATTATGGATGAATACTCAAAACAATGCATTAGAAACGCAAATTACCGAAATACAAACTGAAAAGGATTTCTTCGAAACTCAAATAGAAGATTTAAATTCTGATTTAGTTGATTCTAAGAAAATAATTAATGTGTTTAGAGATAAGGATATTATTAGCGTGCCACTTGCTGGACAAGCTGTATATCCTGAAGCTTATGCAAAAGCATATTGGAATAAAGAGGATAAAACAGTTTATTTAGATTTAGCAGGCTTACCAGAACCTCCTGAAGGTAAGGTTTACCAAATTTGGTCTTTAACTTTAAACCCATTAACACCTACTAGTTTAGGTACAATAGATGATTTTAAATCTGATGATAATAAGATTTTTAGTCTAGAAAACACTAACGAATCTCAAGCCTTTGGTATTACATTAGAACCAGCTGGAGGAAGTGTTTCTCCTACGCTAGAACAATTATATACATTAGGAGTTATAGAATCTTAATAAAAAAATTACACCTACTTAAACAGCCTCAAATATATATTTGAGGCTGTTTTTTTTGCTACTATATGCTTGATTCATTTTAAATATAATTGATAATGAATTTGAGACATCTTACTCTATCAATTATTAAGCTCTAGCCATCTTTTTATGCTGTAGTCTTTACTATAATTTTTTACTAGATGAGATAGAAGAAACAATCCTTATTAGCGTTGCTCTATTTAATATTAATACATAGATTAAAAAGAAACTAAATGTGATTTAAGGTTATCGAATTACTATTTAAAAAAAAGAGACTCAAATATAATGTTTGAGCCTCTAATTATAAAGTAATCCTCTTCCCTGAAAAGATCACTTTAATTAATAAAGAAAGTCCTTACTTATCTAGTTAAGAACATAAGCAAGGTACTTTCCAATCAACCAACAAAAAAACAAACAAAACTTTCTAACTTTTTCATAGCTTAGACTTTATATTTTACTGATTTTTATACTGATTACAAACTACTTACGTAAATAAAGTAATTATGGTTTTATATTAAACACATTACTATTAAAAATTATAAGTTAATGTTGCTTTAGCATTAAATGGTGTTCCAGGAGTAAAATGAATTTCTTCCACAGATTCCGTTTCATTTTGCAATCTAGACTCTGTTAAAAACTGTGTTTCGTTCCAATCTGTATCAAATACATTTTCAATAGCTATACCTAAAGTAAGATTAGAATTCACCTCATAATTTAAATTAAAATCTGTAACAAAATAACCTTCAGCAGTAACAGAATAGTCTTGGTTTGCAGCTCTATCATCTAAAAAACGATAGCGTAAAGCACCCGAAAAACCTTTATAATCGTTTAATGCTAATCCACCAACCATAGTAAAACTTGGTGCTAATGGAATATAATCTTCGCCATCTTTCTCCTCTACGCTTCTCGCTTTAGTTAAGGTTGCATCTGTATTAAAGTATAGGTACTTATTTAATTGGTATCTTAAACCAAAATCTAAACCTAGACGTTCTGTTTTTCCGCTAGGTTCTACAATTCCAGCATCTCCAACGTAAACAAATTCTTGCTCTAAAAATAAATACCAAGCTGTAGTATTTATTACCAAATTTTTAGTTGGCTTCCATACATTACCAAAATCCACTCCATAAGCTCTAGGTAAAACATTCTTACCTTCTTGGCTTACCACTACTCTAGTATCGTTAGAATGGAAACCAATTCCAGACTTTAAAAACCATTGTAGATTGTTGTTTTTGTTGTACTGTATATTCAATTTTGGTAATAATGCCGTTTTGGTTTCCGATTGTGTTTTATAATCTTCAGTTAAATCATCATTATATAAAAACTTAAAATATTCTAATCTTAAACCTGGTGTAATTTTTAAATTACCTAAATCGAATTCAGCTTTATAATACCCAAATGCGTTGGTTTGGTTTATATCTCCAAGCTGTAAATATTCTAAAGTGGTATTTCGGTTTAAAGTATGAGACAACTCTACATCATTAACTCTATCGTGTCTTAAACCAAAACCACTGGTTACTTCAATAATAGCATTATTAAAAGCATTCTGTTTTTTAATTTCGGTATTAAAACCAAAAATTGAGCGCTCTTCTTTTTGCTTAATTTGATCTCCATTTATAGGATCGTCAAGAAAAAACGTAAAGTTTGAATATAACTCGAAATCGTAATACGAATAAAATGTATTAGATTTTACCGTCATGTCGTCACTTGTAAAAAACTTATGCTCTAAGTTTATATTTGTTCTACTGGTATTTCCTCCTTCGGTATTATCAATAGCTCCAAAACGATCTATTTTTCCGCTTTTAACTGCACGATTAGGAACCTGTCCAGAAGCATCCCAACGACTAGTAAAATGTGTTATTGTTGCAGAAATCTTGTTTTTGTTTTCGAGTAAAGTAGTATACTTTCCAATTAGGTTTAATCTATTAAAGTTCTGTGAAGTATTAAAAGGCCCTTCAGTTTCAATATACTCAATACCTGCATAAGCATTACTTTTACTGTTTCTATCTGTAAGATTAAATAACCCTAGCGTTCTTATGGAATTAAAATCTCCATAAGACACCTTTACAATATTACTTTCAAGACTACTTTTTGTTTTAAAACCGATGTAACCTGCAGTAGTAAAATCTTTTGCTTGTGCACAATACGGTCCTTTTCCAAAATTAATATTATCTATTGTTTCTGGAATTACAAAGTGTAAATCACTATAGCCTTGACCATGTGCATGAGAGACATTATTTACAGGAATTCCATCTACATTTATAGAAACGTCTGTTCCATGATCGATATCGAAACCTCTTAAAAAAATCTGTTCTGCTTTTCCTCCTCCTGCATGCTGACCAATTATTAATCCTGGTACTTTTCTTAAAACTTCTTGCGAAGAATTAATAGGTGTTGTTTGTAGATCTACCTTTACTAACGTATTTAAAATGTTTTTTTGCTCTGTTAAAACAAGTTCATCAAGTTGAAAGATTCTAGAATCTAAATCTACTATTATCTTTTCCTCAAAATCTTGTTGACTAAGGATAATTTCTCTCATTTTAAAGCCTAATAAGTTAACTGTTATTGTGTCGCCAACATTGTTATTTTCTAGAACAAAATATCCATTATCCGCAGTATGTGCATGCGATTCTGTATTTAAATTATAAATATAGGCGGTGCTTAAAGGTTGTTTACTATTGTTGTAAACATACCCTTTTATTTGTTGTGCAGTAAGTATTTTGAAGCTTAGAAAAAAAACAAAGTATAATGCGATTTGCAGGATACTCTTTACGTTTTTCATTTTTTATAATTGGTTTATTTTTATTTCCATTAGTGGTCCTAACTCATAAGTTGCACCAAGAAGTTCTTCTTTTAATGGTTGTAATTCTTTTGTTAATCCGTTAGCCTTGTATATTTCGGCAACGTGATATAGTACTTCTGGCTCGTAAGTTTTATTAATTATAAACTCATTTACAATCTCTAAAGCTTTTGTAGTTTCACCATTATTATATAAAGACCAAGCTAACAAATCGTAAGATTGTGGTGTTGCTCTATTTTCAATTTCTCGATTCGCAATAGCTATTGCTGAATCTACAAATTTATTGTTTTCTGCAAATAATTTAGCATTGTAAGCATTATACATTTCTCCATATTGAGAATTTTTTACTGCTTCGTTATAATTTGCTATATAATTTTCTTTTGACACCTCATCTTTTAAAAACTCAGAGATTTCTGCTTTTAAAAGAAAATAATCTGGTGCACTATAGTTTTCTGTAATTGTGTTTAAAATTCTAAGAGCTTCTTCTGGATTGCGTTCGTGAGAATAAACAATCCAAGCAATTCCTTTTTTTGCATAAGCATCGTTAGGGTTAAGCAATAAGGCCTTTAAAAAGTATTCGTAAGATTTATTTATTTGCCCATCGTGCCCATAAAAATCTGCAATATTGGTATAAGACCATTGTTTTAAACCTGCTAAATTTGAAGATTCTGCTTTAGCCATTGCCATTTCCATATACTTAATTGCAGCACCAAGCTTACCAATGTGATCGTTCCATTTTGCTGTTCTAATTAAGTAATCGAAACTATTTAAATCTACTACTTTTTCAAGGTAAGATTTTGCAATATCGAAGTTCCCTAGTTCCATATTGACATCAAACATCATTTTTTGAGTGCTTTCTAGATCTTCGGCAAGTATTTCGGCTTTTTCTAACAGTAATAAAGATGCTTTAAAACGATGTTGGGAAATGTAATTTCTAGCTAAAGCTCTCAAATAGCCTGATTTATTCTGATTTGTTTTTTGATTGAGTTGCAATAAATATGCTTCCGCATTCTTTAAGTTTTCAATATTACCTGTCGCAGCAAACAACTGTGTTTCTGCACTTGCTATTTTTGCTAAATATGGATATTGATTTGGTGTTGCTTCTAGTTTGTTTGCCCAGAATAGTTGTTCTTCTTTGGCATTACTTAATTTTTTGTTTTCGGCAATTAAGAAAACATCATAATCTTTTGCATTAGTAACCGTTTTGTCTACCTCTTTACAATTAAAAAGTAAAGCTAGAACTAGCAATAAGTATAAATTAGTTTTCATTTTGTTTTGTTTTTGTTGGTTATTGTGTTGATTCTATTGTGAAAAAAATCCAGAGCGCTTACATAAGCACTCTGGATTATTATTATATTCTACCAAGGAGAAGCTAAGTAAGGAAAAGAAGAAGAAAATGGCTTATCATTTGCATCTACATGGTCATCTGTTAATTGAGGATTTTCAGAACCATCTGGTCCACCAAAAATTAATAATAACTCTACAGAAATAACATCGTCAGCTAAAGCACGACCAGTTAATACGTTAGTTCCATCAAAAAATGTAGTTGTACCCTCTAAAGACACTGTTAAAACATCTGTAGCTAATGCTCCTGTAAAAGTAGATGCATTCCAACCTAAAGCATTTGTTGTATATCCTGCATTTAATGCTAATAATCTAGATTCAAAAGCAGATTGAAAAGCAGCTCCTTGAGCAGAAGGCACAGTTGTATTAAAGGTGTTCTTTGCAGACGCATCTACAAAAACAGTGTTTATTGCTGGTCTTGCCATTTGATCATCTTGAGAGTAGGTTCCTGAGAATTCTACTGTAGGCTCAGTTGTTGGCGTTGTTGTTGGTGCAGTATCATCATCACTAGAACAATTAAATGCTGCTCCAGATATTAGTAATGCGAACATTATAGTTTTTATATTTTTCATAATTATATATTTTTAAAAAGTTGATTATTATTTAGACTTAGTTTCTACCCAAGTATTTATGTTTCCAGTTCCACCAATCATTGCTTTTGGCACTTCAATAATAATTGACATAACATTTGATCCTGCAAAAGTATCTGCTCCAGGATTATTAAAACTAGTTGCATTACCTGCTATAATCTCACCATATTGAGCGAAATCCATAAAGAAAGGATCATCTCTTGGTCCTGCAAATGCTGTAATACCTGTTGTAGAAGTTGCAGTAATTGCAGTAGCTCCATAAGGTGTAATATCTACAACCGTTCTACTAGCAGTATCATTAACCGTACTGTTTAAACTTGTAGAACTTGAAGCAAAAGGTCCAAATACATACATTTTTCCATCTCTTGGAATAGCTTGTATAACCAAATCTTGAATAGCATCACCATCTGTATCGATGTTGATTTCTACTAACACATTTTCATCAAATGCCGCAGTACCTGATGCTGTTGGGCTTAAAAGACCTTGAACATTTACTACAAAAGCAATGTTACCTGAGTCTTGTCCTTGAAATGCGTAGAAGTCTGTAATGTCACTTGTTCCGCCTGCAACTGCTGGAGCATCGATGTGATCGGCTGCTACCATAAAGAAACCTGTAACCGCTATAGCTGAAGCTCCTAATAAAATTTTAAATTTTTTCATAATAAATGAGATTTTTGTTAATTAATTTTTTGGTTCTCAGTTCTACATACGCAGTAATTTCAAAGTCGGTTTTGTTAAAGTTATGTTAACACAAAAAACCACTAACAATGTGAATTGAAAAAACTAACTTTGTCGACCTAAAGAAATAACAAGTGAACCCATCTGCTTCAGGCTGGATTAAAAAGCTAATCTCAATAAACGACAAGGAATTCTCGAAAGAGTTCTCATCACTTGCTGTGTTATATAAAGCCCTTATTCCTTGCGGCTACATTTATGGTAGTAACACGAATATTGTAAATGATATAATTGATAAAGACGATTTGTCTTCTGAAGAGATATGTAAGGTCAATCATCTTATAGCATTATACGTTACACATAATAGCCTAAAAAATACAGATGATTTTATAGAAGATACCGTAGAGTTTTATAAAAAAATAAATGCACATAAAACCAATTTCTTTCTAGATATTATTAGCAAAGGCGATACTACTGAAACGCTTGAGAAAATTATTCATAAAAGAATTCAAATAGATAACAACCTCATCGACAAGAGCTTCAATTACTTTATAACCAATGCTTTATTATTTATTGACGTTCTAGCTTACAAGCAATATTTAACCACAGGAGCTATTTCTGAAAATTCTATTATTAAAGAGGAAAGTGCTATAGAAACTATTGTTTTAAAAACTTTAAATGCTAAAGTTGAAAAAACCAAATACGATAACAGCCTTATAAACTTATTCGATCAATCTTTAAGATACCAACAAACAAATAAGCTCAATTATAACGAAGCTATTACACTTTTAAAAACGCCTTTAGAAAAACAATACATCCTAGATTTAGCTTGCATGGCAACTTGGTCTGATAAAACAATAGACGACAACGAACGCTACTTCTTATTTCAATTAGGCAAAGACTTACAACTTGAAACAAAAGATGTTAAAAATGCAATGCATTCCATTTCAGACTTTTATATAAAACACAAAAAAGACATTGTATTATTAGGCTCTAAAAATATTGTGAAATCTTTTTACAACAACTCTAGTGCAATGGTAATGAAGCTAATCTCTAGAAATAGTAAGCGCTTACAAAAAGAATTATCCCAAAGTAAAGAGTTAATGCTATTATTAACAAAATCTACTGTTAAAGATCTTTCTAAAGAAGAACAAAAAAAAGTAAACGACCAATTACTAGATATTTTTAAAGCAATACCAAGTCTTGCTATTTTTATATTACCAGGAGGCGCATTGCTACTTCCATTAGTTATTAAATTTATTCCAAAACTATTACCATCTGCATTCGATGATAATAGAATTGAAGAATAATAAAATTAAACATATTTGGCTTAACGTTTACGCTCTCTATTAGCAATATAATTATTTATGGCTTCTTTGGTTGTATACCAATTTCTACCTTCTTTATGTGCATCTATTTTTCCTTGTCTAGCCAATAAGCTAACATATTCTTGACTGTAAGCTACATCAGGCTCTTTAACAATATCGCTTATTATTTGATAGTCTTTATCATGCTCTGGCAATGCAGTTAAATAAATATTTGTTGTACGTTCTAAAGCTTGAGCCATTAGTAACATTAATTTTGCGTAGTTACCTTTATTGGCTTGATTTAAAGCTGCATAATATTTATTTCTATCATTTTTTAAAATAATAGCTGGCGGAAAACCTTCACGCATTAATAACAAGTTCATGACCAAACGAACTGTACGACCATTACCATCGAAAAATGGATGAATATGTACAAACCTATGATGAAATACTGTAGCCAACTCTATACTATTTAATTGTAAAGGATTCTCGTTTACAAAGTCTACCAACTCGTTAAGTAATTGATGCACTTTACGCGCATTTGGTGGCACAAAATTAGCACCACTTATACGAACACCTGCATTACGCAATCGTCCTGCAAAGTCATCTTCTATGGTTCTAAGAACTAAAGCATGCAAAGACATTATATCTTTACTACTTAAAACATAATCTGGTTTAACTAAAGTATATAAATAGTTTATGGCATGCTCGTGGTTTTTTGCTTCAAAATGCTCGCGAAGCGATTTACCCTTAATAGTAACGCCTTCTTGTAAAATCATTTTAGTCTCGCGAAGATTAAGCGTATTACCTTCTATACTATTAGAATTATAAGTCCATTCTATTAGTAAAGCTTCTCGAATACCTAATAAAGCTGTATTAGGAAAAGGTCTCAGTTTTTTAAGATACTGCACCTTCTCTTCCAGACGTATAAACGTTTCTTTTAAATCTTCTCTATATGTTGTATCCAATGTTTCCACATTACAAAGATACAAAATATATCGGTTACTATTAAATTTTAATCTATCCGATGTTAATCTGTTTTTTACTCTAACCAGTTTTTAAAATCCTTAACACGTTCACGAGCTACAATTACATCTTGCTCGTTGTAGTTATTCAGTTTTATTTGTAAACGCGAATTGGTATAACTCACCATATCTTTGATTGCCTGAATGTTAACAAAGAATTTTCTGTTTATTCTAAAAAATTGCTCTGGAGCCAATTCGTCTTCCAAACCGTCTAGTGTGGTATCTAAAAGGTAATTTCTACCTTGTGAAGTATGTAAATATGTGCCTTTGTTTTCGCTATAAAAACATTCGATATCATCAATATTCACCAATTTTAAATACTGACCAACCTTTACCGAAAAGCGTTTTTTATACTCGCGTTCTATCGGGTTTACTAGTAGTTTTTTTATCTCGTTAAAATCTAGCGTTACACTTTGCTTTTTTGGCATTCGTGTTTTAAATTTTGAAACCGCAGTTTCTAATTCCTCATCGTCTATTGGTTTTAATAGATAATCGATACTGTTTAACTTAAAAGCTTGAAGTGCGTACTCATCGTAAGCGGTTGTAAATATTATAGCCGAAGTAATTTCGATAGCATCGAAAATCTCGAAAGAAAGGCCATCGCTTAATTGAATATCTAAGAAAATAAGATCTGGATGCTCGTTATTTTGAAACCATTCTATAGACTCTTCTACCGAGTGTAACATTGTTTCTGCTTGAATATCTAGAGTTTTAAGCATACGTTGTAAACGTCTTGCAGATGGTTTCTCGTCTTCTATAATTATTACGTTCATTGGTTTAATGGCTTTTAGTTTAATGGCTTTTAGCCTTTAGCTGCTTACTCTTGTGTTACAACTTTATCGATTATACTGTTGCTGCTTGCGTTAAGGATTGAAAGGTTTGTTTGAGCTCCTCGAAGAGAGCGAGCCTTGAAAGCCTGACCAAGACAATGCAAAAAAGCATTGTCTTGGTAACGCCCAAACTATTTCCAAATGTGTTTGTCTTTTTCCATAATTTCTTTAATTTTTCGTTCTTCCCAATTGCTTCCTAAAATAAAGTTTGGTAGAAAAACAGTGAGCGCGTGTATAATAATTACAATGCCCCAAAGTGCAAAGGTTATAAAATTATGGGCTTGAAAATAGCTTTCTCCAGGTTCTAGGTATTCTATGTTTTGAAAAACAACTATTAAATTTATTACTACATAAAAAAGTAAATGTGTGTAAAAACCTTTTATCTTTTTAACACGTTGCCTTGCACGATCCAAACGTTGTTGGTCTATTTTATTTGTGCCCATAATTATTCCCATTTTTTATTTTCTTCTTCCATATACTTTTCAATTTTACGTTCTTGCCAAGCTTTACCAAATATTAAGTTTGGACCAAAAACACCCATAAAATGAAAAAACAAACCAATGCCCCAAAAAATTATTGTTGAAAACACATTAAAGCTCCAAAATTTAGTTCCGTTTAGGTTTTGCGAAATCATATATAGAATAAAAGCATTAATTACTACATACGAAGCCAAATGCCAGTAGAAACCTACGATTTTTTTTACTCTTTTCTTAGCTCTTAAATAGGCTTCTTCGCGCTCGTAATTACGCTCTGTGTCTCTACTACTGTATGGTTCTATATTATTTTTCATTAGTCTTTAGCTATAACGTTTATCTTCTTCCTCTTTCATAAATTTTTCAATTTTACGTTGTTCCCAATTGCGTCCTAAAACACCATCGTTTACAAACACTTTGTAAGCATGAATACTTAAGCCTAATCCCCAACCAAACATTGGAAATAAAAACCATTTAAAACCCCAAAAAGTATAATAATTAATAAATATTAAAAACGGAATAACTGTACAATAAGATATTAAATTATAATAAAATTCTTTTTGTTCCTCTACGCGTTTACGTGCTCTTACATATCTATCGTCGAATTGTTTCTCTGGTATCTGTCTCATTACTTTTACTTGTTTGGTAAGCATTGGTATTGCAACTGTAAAGTGGGTTTTATCTTCTACAATACTTACTTTTCTGTTTGTTAATAATTGGTAGCGTTGCGTAATATTATTTAAACCTACTCCACTACTCTTTTTAATTACTTGTTTGGTTTGTAGATTGTTTTCTACAATTAGGTCACCATCACTTTCGTAAATTTTAATATGTAATGGCTTGCTTGTTGTTACCACATTATGCTTTACTGCATTTTCTAAAAGTAGTTGTAAAGATAATGGCACTACTTTACTTTCTGGATTCGAGACTTGCTCTGGAATATCGAAAATAATACTGTCCTCGAACCTCATTTTTAGAAGCGACATATAAGTTTTTGCAAATTTTAGTTCCTCGTCAACTGTTATTAAATCTTTGTTTTTTTGTTCTAAAACATAGCGATATACTTTAGACAAGCTGGTTGTAAATTTTTGTGCATTATCTGGATTCTCTTCTATTAAACTGGTTAATACATTTAAACTATTAAATAGAAAATGAGGATCTAACTGGTTCTTTAAAGCATCGAACTTTGCGCTTGCTGTTCCTGCAATTACTTTTTGTTCTTTAACTTTTCGGTCTTGTTTACTTTTGTAATAATAAATACTATAAAAAATTACGGTAATAAAAATTGAAATACTTAATGCAAATTGATAATTACTTAGTGTTTCGGTTTTTAAAAAATCGTTAAAAGTACTATTGTAAATTATTACTTGTGTAAAATAACGAATGCAAAAGACTGATAAAATTGAAACTCCAATAGACAATATTATTGCTATAACAAGGTTTTTAAACTCGAAAAGTTTATTCCCCAATCTATCGGTTAAATAACTTAAAGTGTAAGCGTTTACCAAATACAAAACAACAGAGTACGCTTGGTTATGTATAAAATACTCTAGTAAATATTTATCTAAATTAATTGTATCTCCATTAATATGCCTAAAAACACATATAATAAGAAAGACTATAATACCAATTCCAAACGCTTTACCAAACTGCTTAACAAAATTAATCATATTTATTCTTTACAAGATTGTATCATTGCTTCTGCACGTTCTTTTCCCCAATGAGGATGAAACTCAGATTCTGGTTTAAAGTTAGCAAAAAGTTCTAAGGCTTTATCAAATTCCTTACAAAATGGCTTAGTATCTTGTCCAAAATATTTTGCGCTTCCCATATTCCATTCAGCTTTATTTAAAACAACTCTTGGATTTGTAGGATCTAGTTTTTGCGCTTTCATGTAAAACTGTTCTACTTTTGGAGCCATCGTCATGCCATATTTTGCGCCATCGCTAGCAACATAAACGGTATATAATATGGCTTGCATAACTAGAATTTCAGAATTGTCTTTAGAGTTTGTAGTTGCGTCATTAATAAAATCTTGCGCTCTTAATAATTGTGCATTCAATTTTTTGGTGTCTTGCATTATAGCAAATCCGTCGAGAATTAAAACTTGTGCTGCATAATAACTTGGCAACCAGTTTTCTTTTTCTGCGCTTGCAATACGCTCGAAAAGGTTAACAGCATCTTCGGTTTTATTCTCTTGCCATAAAGCCATTGCTTTTTGCATACCTGTTTCGTATTTACTTTCGGTTTGTCTTTGTGCTTCAACTTGAGAAGTTAAAAGCATAATGATAATAATTGCTAATCTGTACATAATGGTGTGGTTTTTAATGTTGAGACAAATATGCAACAGAATGTCTGCTTTTTAAAAAGTGAATTACCGAGTTGTCGTTTTTTTATGCTGAATTGTAAATACTTTATAAAATGAAGATAAAATATTAAAAATCGCTTTGCTCTTTTTCTTCAAACCATCCGATTTTTTACTGAAGTAAAAACCACCTTCCTTGGACTGAAGGAAGGAGCTCCAAACAAGAATATTTAACATTAAAACAAAAATACGTAGTGCTACTTATTTTATATAAGGCAGATATTACCTAAATTTAAGTCTTAAATAAAATGGATGTCAGAAATTTTCACACCAAAAGTCGTTTGGACAATTGTACAAGTATGCATTAGCATAATTATACTTTTAAACCTTATTCTAAACCTCAACAAAGTAAAGAACGATACCGTAAACAATAGACTAAGTCTTTGGGCAAATGGAAAGTATTTTTTTATCACCTTTTTTTGGGGCGTTTTAGGCGGACATTTTTTCTTAGGAAGCGCGAAACCTCTATTCTGTTGTAATTGGTGGTTGCCAGTTGCGCTTCTAGTAGTAATTGCTGGTATACTAATGTTGCTTAGAAATAAAATAAAAGTAAAACCATACCACCAAGTTATATTAATTATTTGCGGATTGATTTACGGTCACTTTGTGTGGTCGCAACGTCATGAAGACACTATTTTCGAAAACGGTATTTGCGAAAACACCAACATATTTTGTAAAGATGATTGAACTAAAAAAAATAGTAAATAGTGAAGTCGTTATTAAAAGAATAGAATACTTTTTAATAACACTTTTTGTGGTGCTAATTGCTTGGGACTTGTACTTAGCAGTAACAAAGCCAGACAACAATACTATAAGTAGAGTAATACAAGACAATGTAGATAGTGGTAAATACATACTCACCTACTTTTGGGGAGCCATTTGTGCCAATATCTTTTTTCCAATACAACATAAACCAAAAATTAATCCAACAGTTGGCTCTATTATAATGTACGTAATAGCATTACTAATCTGGATTGCAGATCCAAAAGAAACTGTAGAAGAGTTTTTAAAGGCAGATTTATACCGTTATGGTTTAGGCATGGTATTCGGTTTTATAATTGGTTTTGTGTTTTGGAGACAGCAAGTTGGAAAAACAATAGAAATTAAAGAAGAGTAGTCTTTAGGCTAAGAAATAGATGTTTTGAAGAAAAGGCGAAGCACTTTTAAATAAATTTTAAACCCAAATAAAACAGTAGCTAATAAAAAAACAATAACAGCAAATAAACCAACACCTTAATTCCGACACAGTCGGGAACATCAAAATCAAGAAATAATGAGTGAAGGAATGTAGATGCAAAGCGAAGCTTTAAGCACGTAATTCCGAAAGCGAATGTCACTTTAGTGATTTCCTATTTTAATCGTGATTTTTTGGTTCGTTTTGTATCAAGACAAAATGAACGTAATAAAAAACAGCATCAAATCCTTCCTTAAATTTAAGGACAATGAGTTTACAAATAAAAATAGATGTTTTGAAGAAAAGGCGAAGCACTTTTAAATAAAAAAGCAATATTAAAATAAGTAACACTACATGATAACAACAAAACTAAAAACATACAAACACGTACTACTAGTCTTTAGCTTCCTATTATTAGCCAGTTGCAAAACCTATTTAGCACCAAGTTACAACCAAGAAATAATAACCAAATCTACAGCTGCAACAACAAGCACTTTTCAATACTTTGCAGCAATTGCTGGAGGCACAAATAAAGAAAGCTTTACAACGCGCAAAAACACCTACAACACATTAATAGGGCAATTTGAAACCCTAAAACTCCTGGCCAAAGCAAGACCAATACCAAGTAACAAAACCACACAACGTATAAATAATCTATTAGCAGAACGCAACAGCCCAACCTCATCTAGCGATTACCCAAGTGCTTTTGCCTTTAACCGTATTGTAGAAAACTTGGTTAAAATGAAAGAAAAAGACCAAGCCTCTGGTTTAAACCCAATAGTAATACAAGCCTTTAAAGGAGAGATTGAAATATTTTTAGACCAAGCCATAACTTACGAAAGCTTTTTAAAACGTTAATAACATGAATACTAAAACAGCCAACCTAATAGACTCTATAAAAGACGCAGCTTCCACAATACTAGAAAAAGACATTGCATTGGTAAAAGGATTTAGCGAACGCCAAATAGAAGCCATATCTAAGCAAACCTTAATTATAAAAGCTGGTATTGCAACTGGTGAAATTGAAGACGACCTCATCGCCTTTTTTCTCGACGGACTTAAACACATGGTTACCAACTTTATAAACACACTTAAAGGCATACTTAAAGTAGTTTTAGAAAAAGTATGGAACGGCATTATTGCCGTGCTTTACGAAGCTATTGGCATTTTTAATGTGTAAAAAAAAGATGTTTTTTACTAAATAAAATACGTAGTTATATGTATTGCTTTTCTTATATTTTAAATTTAGCTTGCATCTATAAAAAAAATAGATAATTGAGGAAAACCATAAAGTTTTAATAATGCAAATGGTTTTCTTTACATAATAGATATATAGTTACTAGTAACTATATATCATTGTTAGCATACATTAACCACGAAACCCAAGCTGAACAATGAAACAAAGAATTTTACTAATTTTTATGATTGGTTTTTTAACCAAAATTTATTCACAAGACAAAAAAATTAATTTTGAATTATCTGTTGGACCGACATTATCAGTTCCAAAAACAAGTGAATTAACTAATACTAATGTTGACGGAAGTCCTGAAATTAAATCCTCAATAAACATAGGAGCATTTATTTTACCAAGTGTAAACTATTCACTTAATGAGAAATCATCTCTTGACTTTGGAATCGGATTTTATCTGGATAGATTTTCTATTGAAGATAAAATAGGAGCAGTTACGAATAAAGGAAATCGAAGTATTAGTCAAATTCAGACACCAATAAATTTTAACTTTCAATTTAGTCAAGATAAATCTTATCAATTTGGAATTGGAGGATTTGCGAGTTTTTTAATATCTGCGAAAGAAAAAGGAGAAACTATAACTGATTTTTCACAAATTGATATAATTGACCCAAACGACCCTACATTCAATAACAATTCAACTGTCAATTATGATAATAATATTAAGGATAATTATAATTCAGTTAGTTTTGGAGCATTTATTCAATTAAAGAAAAGTATTTCCTTTTCATCAGACAAAAAAGGGTTTATACTTATAAGAATTAATCAATATTTTAATTCTATAAAAAACAACGATTCCGATTCTGATTTGAGCCAATATATTGACTTTAAAAATGAAAAAGAACCGACAACAGTAAATTTAGGAATTGGAATAATCTTATAACGTATGCTAACACCGTGTATAATTAATTGCTTGGTCACTGCCGACTTACGAACATTCCTGCGGAATATTCTATCTGTGATTTATTTGCTAAATTAGTTGCTTAACCACGCAACTAACCATACACAACAACATTGCCAAACATTTAAAAAACAAAAAAATATTCACCTTGCAAGTAGAAGTAAACAATCCAAGACTCAATTGTTACAAATGCATGAGACCCTCAAGCACATGCATTTGCAAACACATTAGCCCTTTCCATACTAAAACTCGTTTTATTATTCTTATGCACCCAAAGGAGTACAAAAAAGAAAAAAACGGAACAGGACATATAACGAATCTTCAACTTGAAAATTCAGAAATTATAGTTGGTGTCGATTTTACCAATAATAATCGTGTAAATAAAATACTGTCTAATAAAAAAAAATGTTCTTTCTTACTTTATCCAGGAAAAGATAATTTCAACTTATCGCTAAGAAAAAGTTCCGAAATAAATTCTTTCATGGGTAATAATCCACACATCTTCATTATTGATGGTACATGGCCTTGCGCTCGTAAAATGCTTAAACTAAGTAAGAACTTGCAAAAACTAAAAAGAGTGAGTTTTGATAATAAAATAAAATCAAAATTTATTATCAAGCAGCAGCCAAAATCTCTTTGTCTTAGCACTATTGAGTCTGTCTATACTGTCTTAAATTTACTTAATGAAGGTGACTTAGAACAATGCGAAACGAAGGGCTTCCTTATTCCTTTTGAAAAAATGATTGAGTATCAACTCGAATATATTTTAAACCCAAATAGTAAAAACTATTGTTCAACTGCGAGCACAGAGATTATGCCTAAGAACATGTATAAAAAAAACACGGTAAGAAATGTTATTTTTGAACAAGAATAGATGTAATTACTAAATTAATAAGGAAGATATAAAGAATTATAAAAACAGACTTTAACACTGTCTGTAATTAATGGCTAGTTATAGCCTACTTCCAAAAATCCTCACTCTATTTTTCTATTCAGTTTTTACTTGCTAAAGTAGGTCCTTAGACACCTAACAAACCACCTAAAAACACCTTTTTTTAGCTTTTAAAAATACGTAGTTCTACGTATTTTTTTTGATATGTATTAATCTTAGCTTGCTGCAATAAAATAATTAGGGCAATTGTGGATATCCGTAAAGATTGAATAATACTAATTGTTTTCTTTACAAATTAAAGATGTAGTAGATTTTAGCTATATATGATTGTTACCCAAAATTAAAAAAACTCCGTGAATAAAGAGAAAATTGAATTTGCTAAACTTTTTAGTAATTGTAAAAAAAAAGCAATTACTAGTGTTAGAGAATGTTATTATCCAGAATGTAAAACACAATCAATAAATTCCCATATTCTTCAAAAAAACGGAATTTTATCATCAATCGCACCTAAAAAGCATCTTTGGGAACTTGGGATTAATCATTATAAATCACCTCCGTTTCGTTTTGAAAGAAATGGTCTTAATCAAATTTTTTCATTTAATTGTTTTTGTGAAAAGCACGACAATAGCTTATTTAAAAAAATTGAAAGTGAAGTAATTGATTTCAGTGATTATGAAACCTGTCTTTTATTTACTTTAAGAACAATTTATAATGAAATATTTCGAAAAGAAGTTAATAGTAAAACATTTGAATGTTTAATTCAAGAAAAAGATGGAAGTTATAATAATGCTCATTTCAGAGAAACATTGAGGCAAGAAAAACTTGGATTAGACGATTTAAAATTATTAGAGAACGATATTTGGTCTGATTTTAATAATAAAACTCAATCTTACATTTTTAATAATAGGAAAATTAAAAGAGCTGAAATTTGTCTATCATCATTCTACACATATGACACAAGCATTGAGATTGAAAACTATTATTACAAATTCGGAAAAGATATGGAACGAACTTCAGAAATTTATATTAATAGTTTCCCTTTCGAAAAACATTCAATTTTATTAATGGGCTATCATAAACGAGATGAAAATAAACTAAAAGGTTATTTCAATACCTTTTTTAAAGAAAACGAAAAAAAAGTACAAAGAAGAATAACAAACCTTATGCTATTTAATTGCGAAACTTGGGTTGTATCTGATAATTTCCACAAGTCTAAAATTGAAGGAATTGAAGATTTATATGCAACAGCTGTAACGTATACAGGAAATAATAAAAACGAAAGAAAAACATTTGATTTGAATTTCTTTAACGAAGATTTTAAAACTAAATTTCAGCAATGGAAAAATAATAACGTTGGTTAACACCTTATAAAAACAATGCGTGGTTTAGTACTTAACAAGAGTCCATGCTCATTTATTACGTCTGATTTTCCTTCGAAAAATTCTCATACACAAAACCGCATTATTCTTATACATCAACGTTAGCTAAAATAAAAAAACACTCATTTGAATGAATAATCTAGGAATATTAAAAAAATTAATAGAACAACTTGAAACTGATTTATCAACTAATAACAAGTTGATAATCGCATTAATAATATTTGTCTTATTGAATTTTATCTTAACAGGTATAAATATATATTTTCAATTCAAATTAAAGAATAAAGATAAAGAAATTAATCATCATAATTTGAGGGAATCAAAAAGGATTGAACATCAAGAAAAATTATATATTTTACTCGAAAGTTTGACTTATTTTGATGGCAAAGCATCTGAAAAAAATAAGTTCCAAAAAACTATCACTGAAATAAATAAATTTTTAACTCAAAAAAGATTGTATCTAAATAAAGATATTATTAAAATATCACAAGAATTCACAGATTACAACACCCAAATTCTTGTTGATTATAGAAAAAAAAATTACGAAAAAGAGATTTTAATATTAGAAAAATACAATACCAAATTCAATGATTCAAAATCATAACCGAGGAAAAATAATTAGAATGCCTAAGAATTTAGGTGTAAATTCAATTAATTTGGTGTTAACTGAATTTAAAGATGTGTTTAATTATAATGAACAAAGACTTACGGGATATGTATTAGATTTGTCTAAAATTAGAAAGATAAATGTTCTTGGTATGCTAATTGTGTACAAAATAATAGAATATTCAGTTGAAAAAAAATGTTTCCAAAACCCTGAAATTCATTATGAAGAATTGATGGAGGACAAGTGGGCTGAATTTGAATTTATTCCTATATTAAACTCCTATATTAAAGAAGTAGATTCTTCTCAAAGTTTTAAAAATTTAAAAATACAACTAACAGATAAATTCATCTTAGCTCCACAACCTTTATTAAGAAATTCAGATTTTACTGATAAGTATTTGAAAAATAAATTTCTACCTAAAATAAAACAGTATTATCAAGGTCGTGATAAGGTTATATCAATGGTATTTACATGCTTTAGTGAAATACTGCTTAATTTTTGGGAACATGCAGTAGATGACACCAAATCTATTATGATTGCTGATGGTAATAAAAATTATATGGAGATTGCTTGTTCTGATACAGGTAACGGAATAATATCAACTCTAAAGAAAAACCCAAAATATAACGGTTTTTCAAATACTGAGTTAATTTCAAAATGTGTAAATAAAAATGTAACATCAAAGGAAAACACATATCATATGGGCTTTGGGTTATGGATAATTGATCAGATAGTTAAAGAAGTGAAAGGTAGATTTCATTTATTTTCTGAAGGAGTTCATTACTCAAATGAATATGGAAAAGTGAAAATTAAAAATACAGGATTTTGGCAAGGAACAATTGTTTACATTGCCTTACCTCTAAATAATGCTAAATCTCTCTGCGATATTGATAGATTTAAAACAAAAGCAATGGATAATATTAAAATAGATTTCTTATGATAATTAAATTAGAAAAATTTGGACCAATAATTAGTGATAAAAAACTAGGTGATACTATTTCTAAACTTATAGAGAAATCACTAGAGTCTAACAAAGCGATTGAAATCGACTTTCAGAACGTCATTAGTATGGCAACATTTTGTGCAAAACAAATATTCGGGAAATTATATATAGAAAAAGGAGCTGAATTCTTTTTTGAAAAGATAAAAATGTCCAATGTAAATGATGACTTAAAAATCATTATTAAAATGGGAATACAAAGTGCAATTGAAGAAAAATAACTGTACCTAACTTTTAGTTTGGATGTTCCCACAATGTTTTATGACGAGAATCCGGATTTTTATGACAGCCTCATTATTGAATATTAGTTTCCTATACGGAAAAGATAATGTGAATAAATATTTGAAAAAAAAGTAAATTTAAAAAAGGACAACAGGCAACTTGATAAAATAAACCAAAAAATTAAAGAAAGTTACAATTATAAAAATGGCGCAGAAACAAAAATCATCAACAGAAGACCACTTAAACAACCTAAAGAATGATTTGATTATTCATTTTTATCAAGATGCAGCTTTCTATGAAAGACGAACTTATATATTGTTTTTCATCATTTCTGGTTCTGGTCTATATGCTTGTTTAGATTTATATAAAAACTTAAATGAGAATAATAATATATTTTTATTACTAGTGACCTCTGTTTTTTTTATTATTCCTTTGATACTATCGATCATTTCAAATGAAATAGCACGGAAGAAGAGTTTATACAAAGCTGAATACTTTCAAAGTCGAGATGAAATAGACAGAGAAGGTGCTGGTAAATATATTAAAATAGAAAATGGTTTAAAATTAACTATTGGAACATGTTTTTTAATCGGTATAACATTAATAGCAATTATATATTATCAAAATTTTTAACATATTCAAAATTAGAAAATGTTTAATTATAATTACTTTTAATTAGCCTTCTTAAGCTTGTCCTGAATTTATAAATCAACACTCTACTTACAAATTATCCAACTGGTTATCAGTTCCATTCTCGCTAATAGTCCAAAAGAAACCAACAAAAAAGAATTGATCTGCAGCAGGTTTTAAAGCACGTCTAGCAAAATTATTATTTATGTCTGGCGTGTTTGCATATTGGTAACCGTTTACATTATTAAAGCCTAAGGCATTGTTTACAGAGAAATATAGAATTTTCTGTGGGCTTAATAAATAAGCCCAATTAAGACTTAAACTATTGTAACTTTTGGTTTTTGCATTTAAAAAACCATCTTGGTTTGGGTTAGTGTACGTTCTACCAGAAGCAAAAGCATAGCTTAAACCTACTTGGCTTTTCCAATCGTTAATCCAATATTTTCCAACTACAGACACATTGTGCTTGTTTGCAAAATTAGGTTGTGCTGCTGTGGTGTAGTTTCTATAATCGCGCTCTGTATCTAAATAAGAGTAGCTTACCCAATAGTCTATATTTTTTATGCTTTTATTATCGCGATAAAAGAGATCTAAACCTTTGGCAAATCCGTTACCAGAGTTGTTATAATTAGCATCAAAACTAGCAAACTCGGTATCGTACTTAACTAGGTTGTTATAATTTTTGTAATAGGTTTCGGCTCTAAAAATTCTGCCATCGTTATTGTATTGGTAATTTAAAATATAATGTTGTGTTTGCTGTGCTTTTAGGTTTTGCTCGAACTTTAAAATGCTAGCGTTTGGGTTTTGGTAAAAATCGCCATACGCTAAAGACACTTGGCTTCTAGCTCCTGTTTTATAGGCTAAAGATAATCTTGGTGCAATAGTCGCTTCTTTAAACAGTTCGCTATATTCTGCACGCAAGCCTGCTTTTAAGGCTAGTTTTTTAGAGAAAATAACATCGGCTTCTGTAAAAGCAGCAGAGATGTTGTTTTTAAATCCGTAATCTAGAGGTTGTATAGTTTCATTCTGGAACGCTTCGTTAAAATTAGTTGCAAAATATTCTGCTCCAAAGTTTAATTTAAAGCGGTTGCTAAAGCTTTTACGTAGTTTTAGTTTTGCATGGATTGAGTTTTCGGTAGCATCGATGTTATTAGCGTCTATTGCTATATTGTTTATAGCATGAGTGTAACTAAAACCTGTTTCTAATTTCCATTTGTTTTCTAGTTTTGCAGCGTAAGAACCGTTAAGGTAAAGGTTAGAGTTATCAAGTTTAAAATGTAAACCTTCTGGACTGTTTATATCTTCTTGAATAAGTTCGAAATTACTTTTATCGAAAGCCGAATAGAGTTTCAACATTCCGTTATTAGTTTTATACCTGTAAACAGCTTCTCCAGAAACACTTTGAACCGGTTTTTTCCATTCGTTTCTATCTTTAAAAACAGCTTGATAAGGTGCTAAATTAATATACGATGCATTAACACTTAGCGAGCTTCGCTCCCACTTTTTAGTATTACTAAGTGTTGCACCAAGCGACATAATACCAATATGCGTTTTCTCCTGAGTTGGTTCTTCTATAGTATTTAATAACAATACGCTTGATAAAGCTTGACCATATTCTGCACTATAACCACCAGTTGAAAAGGTGATACCATCAAATAAAAATGGTGAATAACGTCCGCGAGTTGGTGTATTGTTTGCAGAAGGTGTATAAGGTGTAAACACGCGAATACCATCTATAAATATTTGAGTTTCCTCTGCTTCTCCTCCACGAACAAACAGTCTACCATCTTCGGCAACCGTTGTTGTACCTGGTAATGTTTGTAATGCGCCAACAAAATCGCCAAGTGCACTTGCTGTGGTTACCACATCCATAGAGGTTAAAGCAGAGATTTTACTATTATCGCCTGCCGAAAATGTTCCTGCAGATAATACAACGGTATCTAACGCGTTTATATCTTCTCTTAAGGTTATTTTTAAGCTGTTTAAAGTAGAAACATCGCTTGAGAGTATATAAGTCTCGAAAGAAATATAAGAAACGGTTAGCGTTTGTGTGCTTGTTTCGGTGGTTTTAAAACTGAATTGACCTCCTGCATTTGTAGTTGCTCCATCGTAAGTACCATCGAGATATACGTTGGCGCCTTCAATGGGATTGTTTTTAGCGTCTTTAACTGTTCCGCTTACAATTGTTTGCGCTGAGAATTGAAAGCTTATTAGTGTAATTAAAATTGCGATAAGAGACTTCATAATTTGGTTCGTTGGTTTTAATTGATGGTACAAAGATGCGTTTGCACTATCGTTTTTAAAACTTATACTTACCGAACTGTCTATTTTTTAGGCTGGAGTGTTTGTTGGATTTGCTTGATTGGTTGGATTCTTGGATTGTTGAATTGTTGGATTCCGCAATACTGTCATTCCTGCGAAGGCAGGAATCTACTTTGTGTATTCAATACTTGTGGGTTCCTGCCTGCGCAGGAATGACAATGTGGTTGAATAGACTTTAGCGTCGCGAAATGTAGGTATTGGAATTTTGGATTACTCGATTATTAGATTAGTTCGATAACTCGATTGGTTGGATTCTTGGATTCTTGGATTCTTGGATTGTTCGATTATTAGATTAGCTCGATTCCGCAATACTGTCATTCCTGCGAAGGCAGGAATCTACTTTGTGTATTCAATACTTGTGGGTTCCTGCCTGCGCAGGAATGACAATCTGGTTGGATTGGTTGGATTGGTTGGATTAGATTGATTGTTGGATTACTCGACTTGTTATATTTTCGGATTAGCTTGATTATTGGATTAGCTTGATTATTGGATTCTTGGATTATTGGATTGTTCGATTCCGCAATGTTGTCATTCCTGCGAAGGCAGGAATCTACTTTGTGGGCTCAATACTTATGGATTCCTGCCTGCGCAGGAATGACAATGTGGTTGAATAGACTTTAGCGTCGTGAAATGTAGGTATTGGAATTTTGGATTACTCGATTATTAGATTAGTTCGATAACTCGACTGGTTGGATTCTTGGATTCTTGGATTGTTCGATTATTAGATTAGCTCGATTCCGCAATACTGTCATTCCTGCGAAGGCAGGAATCTACTTTGTGGGCTCAATACTTATGGATTCCTGCCTGCGCAGGAATGACAATGTGGTTGAATAGATTTTAGCATCGCGAAATGTAGGTGTTGGATTTTTGGATTACTCGATTATTAGATTAGTTCGATAACTCGACTGGTTGGATTCTTGGATTGTTGGATTGTTGGATTCTTGGATTAGCTCAATTCCGCAACACTGTCATTCCTGCGAAGGCAGGAATCTACTTTGTGTATTCAATACTTGTGGGTTCCTGCCTGCGCAGGAATGACAATGTGGTTGAATAGATTTTAGCGTCGCGAAATGTAAGTGTTGGATTTTTGGATTACTCGATTATTAGATTAGTTCGATAACTCGACTGGTTGGATTCTTGGATTGTTGGATTCTTTGATTAGCTCGATTCCGCAATACTGTCATTCCTGCGAAGGCAGGAATCCACTTTGTGGGTTAAATACTTATGGGTTCCTGCCTGCGCAGGAATGACAATGTGGTTGAATAGACTTTAGCGTCGCGAAATGTAGGTATTGGAATTTTGGATTACTCGATTATTAGATTAGTTCGATTCCGCAACACTGTCATTCCTGCGAAGGCAGGAATCTACTTTGTGTATTCAATACTTGTGGGTTCCTGCCTGCGCAGGAATGACAATGTGGTTGAATAGACTTTAGCGTCGTGAAATGTAGGTATTGGAATTTTGGATTACTCGATTATTAGATTAGTTCGACAACTCGACTGGTTGGATTGTTGGATTGTTGGATTATTTGATTAGCTCGATTCCGCAATACTGTCATTCCTGCGAAGGCAGGAATCTACTTTGTGGGTTAAATACTTATGGGTTCCTGCCTGCGCAGGAATGACAATGTGGTTGAATAGACTTTAGCGTCGCGAAATGTAGGTGTTGGATTTTTGGATTACTCGATTATTAGATTAGTTCGATAACTCGATTGGTTGGATTCTTGGATTGTTGGATTCTTTGATTAGCTCGATTCCGCAATACTGTCATTCCTGCGAAGGCAGGAATCTACTTTGTGGGCTCAATACTTATGGATTCCTGCCTGCGCAGGAATGACAATGTGGTTGAATAGATTTTAGCATCGCGAAATGTAGGTGTTGGATTTTTGGATTACTCGATTATTAGATTAGCCCGATTCCGCAATACTGTAATTCCTGCGAAGGCAGGAATCTACTTTGTTTTTAGAATACTTGTGGGTTCCTGCCTGCGCAGGAATGACAAATTGTAGAAATAACAAAAACGTTCTCTAAATAATATTAGAGATAAATTAAAGAGATTGCCGCGCTTTTTTTCTATTGAAAAAGCGCGCAATAACAGTAACGTTTTACTTTTTAGATTTATGATAAGGTCTAATAATAAGTCTGGCTGCTTTATCGAAATTAATATAATTGTAACTCCAATTAAAAAACACAATCACTCTGTTTCTAAAACCTACAAGTGACATTAAGTGTACAAACATCCAAACAAACCAAGCAAAAAAGCCTGCAAATTTATAATGCTTTAAATCTACAACAGCTTTATTTCTACCAACTGTAGCCATAGAACCTTTATCGTTATAGGTAAACGCTTTAAGTGGTTTTTTATCTATAAGCTTTAGTATGTTTTTACCTAATAGTTTTCCTTGTTGTATTGCTGGTTGTGCTACTTGTGGATGTCCTTTTGGGAAAGCTTCGGTTTCCATTAATGCAATATCGCCAAGTGCGAAAATAGAATCGTAACCTTCTACTTGGTTATATCTATTTACTTTATAACGGTTAGAATGTTTCATTACCACTTTTGCATCAAGACCTTTTACTGGTCGTCCTGTTACTCCTGCTGCCCAAATTAAGGTTTCGGACTGTAAAACTAAATCTGAATTTGTGGTTACCGTTTTGCCATCGTAATCTTTTACAAACGTGTTACAATGTACTTTTACGCCTAATTCTTGCAGAAACTGTTCTGCTTTTTTTGAAGCATGTTCACTCATTGGTGGTAACACTCTTGCATTACCTTCCAGCAAATGTATTTGCATTCTATTGGCATCAATATCTTTATAATCTCTTGGTAAAATGTGGTTTTTAAGTTCTGCAATTGCTCCTGCAAGCTCTACTCCTGTTGGTCCACCTCCAACTATCACAAAATTTAGTAATGCTTCGCGATCGGTTTTATTATTACTTACTGCTGCACTTTCAAAATTTTGAAGTATTAAACTACGAATATTAAGTGCTTGTGGCACTTTTTTCATTGGCATACTATGCGCTTGAATAGCTTTATTACCAAAGTAATTTGTTTTGGTTCCTGTAGCTAATATTAAATAATCGAATGTAAGACTACCAATATCTGTATGGATTTCCTTTTTATCGGCATCTATTTGCTCTACTTCTGTTAAGCGGAAATAGGTATGCTTATGGTTTTTTATAATTTTTCTAAGTGGATAAGCTATAGAATCTGGTTCTAATCCTGCCGAAGACACTTGATATAATAAGGGTTGAAAGGTGTGGTAATTCCGTTTGTCTATTAATACTACTTGTACATTTTTGTTTGCTAAAGATTTAGCCATACTTACACCTGCAAAACCACCACCAACAATAACGATTCTTGGTAATTTAGATTCTGGAATATTCATAGAAAAATAGTATTTAAATAGAGTACTCAAAGATACAATTTACTGTTTATAAAGGCTAATAATTAAAGGTTAAACAAATGGTTAAGTAGATTGTTCGATTTTTGGATTAGCTCGGTTATACTCGTCATTGCGAGGAGAGACGAATGAACGACGTGGCAAACTTTTGTTGAATTATTAGTTTTTTTGGATTGTTTGATTGTTGGATTCCGAGATGCTGTCATTCCTGCGAAGGCAGGAATCTACTTTGTTTTAGTATACTTGTGGATTCCTGCCTTCGCAGGAATGACAATGTGGTTGGATAGATTTTAGCGTGATGAATTATTAGTATTGAATTAGTTTATGGATGGATATAATCGAATTTTGGATTTTTGGGTTCTTGGATTAGCTCGATTCTACTTGTCATTGCGAGGAGAGACGAAGGAACGACGTGGCAAACTTTTGTTGAATTATTAGTTTTTTTGGATTGTTTGATTTTTGGATTCCGCGATGCTGTCATTCCTGCGAAGGCAGGAATCTACTTTGTGGATTCAATACTTGTGGATTCCTGCCTTCGCAGGAATGACAATGTGGTTGGATAGACATTAGCGTGATGAATTGTTAATATTGAATTAGTTGATGAATGCATATAATCGATTATTGGATTACTCGACTTGTTGGATTAGCACAATTTCACTTGTCATTGCGAGGAGAGACGAAGGAACGACGTGGCAATCTTTTGTTGAATTATTAGTTTTTTTTTGGATTGTTCGATTGTTCGATTCCGCAATACTGTCATTCCTGCGAAGGCAGGAATCTAAGTTGTTTTAGTATGCTTGTGGATTCCTAACTTGCGCAGGAATAACAAAGCATTTTAAATTACATACTTTTACATAACTCAAACCAACTTTAATGAAACCAACCTCAACGTTTTCCTTTTACATTCTATTTGCCATTATTGTTTTATTTGAAACACTACTTGCTAGCTGGCTAGATTTAAACTGGATACATTACATATCCAAACCTCTTGTTGTTATAAGTCTTATTATTTTCTTTTTACTAAATAGCAAACACCTTAAAAAAAACATTAGAATGCTAACGCTTCTGGCATTGGTGTTTTCGTTATTAGGTGATGTACTTTTACTTTTTGTAAGTGAATCTGAATATTTTTTTATCTCTGGTCTCATTGCTTTTTTAATAGCTCATATTTTCTATTGTGTGGTGTTTTTAAAACATAGAGATAAAAGTAAAAAGCCTTATGGTTTTATTGCCTTACTTTTAATTTATGCTTTTGGAATATTTTGGTTTCTAAATTCTGGTTTGAACGATTTATTGATTCCTGTAATTTTATACATGCTTGTTATTTTAGCAATGGCTACTTCGGCATTTTTAAGACACCAAAAAGTTGGTGCTAAAAGTTATAATTTGGTGTTTTATGGCGCGTTGGTTTTTATGATTTCGGATAGTCTTTTAGCACTTAATAAGTTTTACTTACCGTTTTCTTTAGCAGATTTTGGTATTATGTTTACTTATGCTTTAGCACAATTACTTATAGTTAAAGGGCTAATAATACAAAGTGATAAAAGCGTACTATAGAGATTAACTATAGTAGATGCTAAAAACAAACAAATGAGTGATTTAAAAATTTTATATAAAGTATTAATTTAAGAACAAATCTTGAATTTAAACCGCTTTGCGTTAGGGATTACTCGTTCATTCTTATTTGATAAATAAAAACTCATGATTGCTTCGCAGTTGAAGCGGCATCCTTTTGTTTTTTTAGACAAAAGATATAGCGTAAAGCCCGACCTTTAGGTAACGCCAAAAAAATTAATATTGCAATTAATGTAACATATCTTATTTTTACACTACTTATATAGTAACCTAACCAAAAACATTGAATAAAGAACTCGAACATAGTTTTGTAGAATTACTGGAAAAACACCAGAACATCGTGCATAAAGTCTGTAGATTATACACCAATAACTACGATGCGCATAACGACTTGTTCCAGGAAATTACCATACAATTATGGAAGGCTTACCCGAAATTTCGTGGTGATGCTAAGTTTAGTACTTGGATGTATCGCGTTGGTTTAAATACAGCTATTACATTATATAGAAAGTCTAAACGAACGATTAACACTACGCAGTTTGATACTGTGCAGTTTAAAATTAAGGCTGAGGATTATGATGATACCGAGGAGCAGCAATTAAAGCTATTGTATAGTGCTGTACACCAATTAAATGATATTGAAAAAGCGCTTGTTTTCCTTTATTTGGAAGATAAGAATTATAAAGAAATTAGTGAAACAATGGGTATTAGCGAAGTGAATGCTAGAGTGAAGATGAATAGAGTGAAAAATAAGTTAAGAACCATTTTAAATCCGTAATTATGGATGAATTAGAATTATTAAAAAAACACTGGCAAAGTGATACCGTTGAAGAGAAACAATTAAGCTCTAAAGACTTGTACCCTATGCTTTGGAAAAAATCGTCTTCGATTGTTAAGACTTTATTTTATATAAGTATTGCAGAATTAATATTTTGGGTAGCGATTACTTTTCTACCAAAATTATCTACTTCTTACAGAGAACAAGTAGAATCTACGCACATTAACGAAACCTTGTTAACGACTTTAACTATTATAAGTTTTGTTGTTATACTGCTATTTATATACCTTCTCTACAAGGCGTACAAAAGTATTTCTGTTACGGATAATGCAAAGAAACTAATGGAAAGTATTCTTAGCACCAGGAAAGTGATAAAGTATTATGTTGGCTACAATTTAGTTATGGCATTTGTATCTATGATTTTAGGCTCCTACTACGCAACCCAAACAGATCCTAAAGTAGCCGAATTAATGACAAAATCTGATACCAGTGGAAAGCTTTTAGTTGCTGGCTTAATAATAGTGATCACAGTTATTTTTGTGGGCTTAATTTGGTTATTTTACAAACTACTTTATGGTATCTTAATGAAACGTTTAAATCGTAATTATAAAGAATTAAAAAAATTAGAAGTTTAAATATGAAAATTGAAGAAGCCATATTATTTTTTGAAGGTCTAAAGACTATGAACAGTTCTAAAAAAGAATTAAAAACCTACACTAGTTTTATCGCTGTGCTTACAGATATAAAAAGCAGAGCAATATCTGATGAAGATTTTTTAGCCATTGAAACCGAGTTAACAGCTTTAAAAATTAAAGAAAATGCTAATGACGCTAAAATATTAGGCAAAAAAAAATGCAACTTTATTGCATTTGTAAAAAAGAAACTTTCTTTAATTTCTGAAGGACAACATATGAGTAATGGCATGGCTTTAGGCATGTCTATTGGTCTATCTCTTGGTATGTCTATTGGCATTGCTTTTGGCAAAAATAATGGTATGGCTCTAGGTATGAACTTTGGAATGTTAATAGGAATGGGTATTGGTATGGCCATTGGAACAGCCAAAGACAAAGAGGCTAAAAAAGCTGGTAACGTATTAAGTACTAAAGGTTAATTTAAAACGTATAAATAGTATGAAAACTCAAGAAAACGAATTCTTTATTGATAAAATTATAACCAAATACCAATCTTTATCTAAAAAAGAAAAATCTAATATTAACTTATGCTTAGCATTAATTTTTACTGTTTTTATTATTGGACAGTTATATAATGGAGGTGAAGTATTTGGAGCGTTTTTATACAATATTAGTCACTAATACTATTTTAAAAACTTAAACCGTTATTGCTATTAAAGGTTCTAGAATGACTTGAAATTTTCTTAATTCTTTTTCTAATACAAACTTAGCTTGCTTGATGAGATGGCTTCCTTCCCTCGCAATGACATAGCGTTTTGTTTTTACTGAGACTGTAAACTGTTTATTTTAAAACTGTTTACTAATTAACTATCCAACCACTCACGCTTCTTATTTAACTCTTCTTGAGCCAATAATTCTTCCTGCGGAATTACTTTTAAAAATGAAGGATGCTGCTCGATAGCATATTCTATTTTCTCTACAATACTATCTATAGATTCGTTTTCGTAATCAATATCTAAAGGTTTTTTAATTTCGAAAGTTTGATATACATTTTTCTTTTTTATGTACAGTCCTTTTTTATCGAAAGAACGTCTAAATCCATCTATTACAATAGGTACAACAATTGGTTTGTAGCGTTTTATAATATGCGCTGTTCCTTTACGAATAGGCTTAAATGGAGTTGTTGTGCCTTGCGGAAATGTAATTACCCAACCATCGTCTAAAGCTTTTGAAATGGCAGAAATATCACTCATTTTTACTTGCCTGTTTACATTTTCGCCCTTGCTTCTCCATGTACGTTCTATACTAATAGATCCTGTATAAGCAAATATTTTAGGTAGTAGACCAGATTTCATAGTCTCTTTGGCTGCAACGTAATACAAGTTTAATTTTGGATTCCATAGGTAACCAACATTTTTAATAGAATCTCCTCTATTACTTAAACTCGCATTAAACACATGAAACATTGAGAATACATCTGCAAAGTACGTTTGATGATTAGAGATAAAAAGGACGTTAGTATCTGGTAAGTTTTTTATAATTTCAGAACCTTCAATCTGTAGATTATTAAAACCACGAAAGCGCCTGTGAGATAATACTCCAAGGAGTCTAATAAGCCACTTTTTTAAAAATAATATATGTCCGAAAGGATTTCGTTTAAATAAACCCATAATTTTTTTATAGTTTTTAGGATTAACAAATGTAGCGAAATACAACTATTTAAAGCTAGCCTTTAACAAGTCTTTCACTTCACTAAGCATCATAGCTGTTGCTCCCCAAACTAAATGATTATTCAAACGATAAGCTGGAACACTCACCTTTAAGCCATTAGCTAGCGTAACTGTTTTGGTTGTTATTATTTTTTCATCTAAAAAATCGCTTAGTTTTACTTCTAAAAGCGCCTCTACTTCTGTGTTTTGTTTTATAAATTCGGGCGTTTTGTCTACAATCCCAATAAATGGTTTCACATAAAAATTACTTGGCGGAATATACATTTGGGTTAATTCTTTTAAAACAGTAATGGTATTTTGCTCTACTCCTATTTCTTCTTCGGTTTCACGTAAAGCCGCTTGTTTATTGGTTTCGTTAGCTTCTAGTTTACCTCCTGGAAATCCTACTTGTGCAGAATGTACTCCTTTATAAGTTTTTCTTAAAATTAAAATAAGGTAAGTTTCACCTTCTGCATTTGGATAAAACAATGCCATAACAGCACTTTTTCTTGCATTCGCTATTCTTTTAGCTTGTAGCTTTATTAAATCTGCTCTATAAGGAGGCGACATTTTAAACTGTGAAGTTTCGGCTGGCAGTGGTAAATTCTCTATTTTTACAATAGATTTTAAAAACGATTCAAATTTCATTTATGAGAGTACTTTTAATACTTAGTTTTTTACTTTTATTTAATTGTGAAGATAAACAAACTAAACCTAAACCTGTTGAGAAAAAAGTTGTAAAAATCGATACTATTATACCAAAAGCAGAAGAAATAGTAATAGAAATAGACAGTTCTAAACTTACATTAGAAGAACGTTATCTTCCTTTAAACGATGATAATGCCATGGATTTCTTTGCAGAATATGGCAAAATTAATAAAGAAAATAAAGTACGTATTTATACCCAATATGGTAATATAGATTTAGAGCTATTTAACAATGTGCAATACCATAGAGCAAATTTTATCTTTCTTACAAAAAACAAGGCTTTCGATGGTACGCAGTTTCATCGTGTGGTAAAAAACTTTGTAATTCAAGGAGGCAATAGCGATGAGCCTGAAGTTTTAAAAAAACGCAGAAAAATGGGCCGTTATCTTTTACCTCCAGATGTTAGACATGGTTACAAACACAAACGTGGTGTGATTTCCATACCTAGTGGAGAAATTAAAAATGCTTACAAATTAGCATCTCCTTTCGAGTTTTTTATTACACAAAGTAATCAGTTTCATTTGGATGGAGAATACACCGCTTTTGGACGTGTAACTAGTGGTATGGAAGTGGTAGATAAAATAGCAGAACAAGAAGTTGATGGAGGACATTGGCCAATGCATAATATCTATATTGATAAGGTTGTGGTAATTGATTAGAAATCAGTATTTAGTATGCAGTGCTCAGATACCGTTTTTAGTTAAAGAACTAAAAGCAAGTCCAAAACAGTATCATTTCCTTCAAGAAAAGAGAAAAACTATCGATACAAACTTGGCAACCTCAACTTAAACTTTACAGCTAAAATACGTATTACTATAACTACCAAACCTGCAATTATAAATACCAGATTACCTTCTATTGGTAAGCGTTTAATAATAAAGTAAACAATACCTCCAATAATACAGGCTGTTGCGTACACTTCTTTTCTAAAAATTACAGGAATTTCATTACATAAAATATCACGAATTACACCTCCAAAACAAGCAGACATTGTACCTAAAGCAATACAAATAATTGGGTGTAAACCTGCATTAATACCTTTCTCTATTCCAACTACTGTGTACAAACCAATTCCAATAGTATCGAATAAGAATAGTGACTTACGTAGGTAATCGATTTTAGTTTTAAAAATAACTGCTAGAATTGTTGATGCTAATACCACGTAAACAAAGGTCATATCCTTCATCCAACTTACTGGTGTTTCTCCAATTAGCACATCGCGTAATGTACCACCTCCAACTGCTGTTACAAATGCAATAATGAGAACACCAAAGGCATCCATTCTTTTGTTAAGTGCAACTAATACACCAGAAATGGAGAATGCAAAGGTTCCTAATATGTCGATAAAATAGAACATTGACTATTTGAATTGTTGAATTGTTGAATTGTTGAATTGTTGAATTGCTGAATTGCTGAATTGCTGAATTGCTGAATTGCTGAATTGCTGAATTGCTGAATTGCTGAATTAAATAAAGAATTTATTTCTAGACTCCAAACTGTGTTAAATGATGATCTAAATGCTTGTAGAAAGAGTTATTCCATTCTGTTGCAGTTAATTTCCCAAAAGAATGAGATTCTTTACCTTCAAAATAATCTTCGCCTAACTCTTGAGTTTTTATTATAAAATCTACCAATCGTTTTTTTTCTATTTCAAAATCTCTAGTATCTGCAATTATAAATTGAGGTGCTGTTCTTCCGTTTTTAGAATAAGGCTTTTCGTTTACAACTGCTTTTTTTACAAACAGTTTTAACATTGTTCTCACCAATGCATTAGGCTTGGGATGCTTATCTGTATAAACCATTTCGTAAGCGACACAACAATGTGCTAACATTTGCGAAACATTCATTTTTCCCCAATTTGGTTGTGTAGTAGCTGTTAAAGCTTCAATTTTAGTAACGACTTCGTTAGTGATTTCTTTATTAAAAATATTTTTCATTTTATATATCCTTTTTAATGTGATTTATTCACCTTTTTAATAAAGTGAAGTCTGATTCTTTGAGTTCCAAAAAATAAATTTTGGATAAGCAATTTGTTCAATATTTCAGAAAAACAAAAGTATTAATTTTCCTTTTAACAGATACCAAAATAATTTCGATTTAAGCAATTCACTCAAATTTTACAAAAGAGTAAAATCTGGTTCTCTGAGATACTTCGTTTACACTCTGCATAAGCGATTCACTCAAATTTTACAAAAAAGTAAAATCTGGTTCTCTGAGATACTTCGTTTACACTCTGCATAAGCGATTCACTCAGTTTTTACAAAAAAGTAAAATCTGGTTCTCTGCTTACATGTTTTGGGTGTAATAATTATAATCTTTTAAAATGGTTTCAACAAAATCCTTATCGTACATTTTACTTTCAATATTTAAAATTTCGCAAATTTTATTTCTTAAAATAATAAACGTTTTATAATCGTTCGCTTTTTTAGCAATATTAAAAGTCTCTTTAATTATTCTAACATCTTTATCTTTTAACTGCGTAACGTTTGTAAACACAGGTTGATAATCTTCAACTAAATCTTCTAAAATGGTGCTCGAAATTTTATGTTTATTTTTAGTGGAAATAACCACAGTTCCTGCAGCTGCATCTCCAATACGTTGTTTTTTTTCAGAAAATAAAATACTTAAAGTCCCTATAGATCCAAAAAACATCCAGATATCTATTAAACGCAACATCCAACGTACAAATAAATTATACCATTGCGTAGGCGAACCATCAAGACGCACAACTTTAATTTTCATTATCATTTTACCAATGGTTTTTCCATCGAAAATAATATGACATAATACAGAATAGAACAAAGCTGGTAATGTAATTAAGCCTAACAAACCTCGTTTTCCCCAATCATCAATTTCGAAAATATCTGAAAGAGACACTAGGTTTTCCATTATAGATATATAGGTAAACAGAATAATTCCGTCTATTAAAAAAGCAAGCAGCCTTTCTCCTAGCCCAATAAGTTTGTAATCTAAGTTTACATTTTGCGCAGTGTTAATTGCTAAATTGCTCATGGAAATGTATATTCGTTAAAATAATTATTGATAATATGCGTGAGGCATCTTTTGTGAAGCAAAATAAGGAAAAATGGATTGCATTTGAAAAATCATTGCATAATAATATTAAAATAAATCCAGACACCTTAGCTTCATATTATATTCAGCTAACAAACGATTTGGCTTATGCACAAACGTATTATCCTGAGAGTAAAACGTTATCCTACTTAAATTCGTTAGCTTCACAAGCACATCAAAAAATTTATATCACAAAAAAAGAAACAAGCAATAAAATTGTTTCCTTTTGGAAATACGAGTTTCCTTTGTTTTTTAAACAATACCATAAAACCTTATTATATACCTTTTTGTTTTTTATGGCAGCTGTAGTTATTGGAGCTGTTTCAACTCTAAACGACGATAGTTTTGTTCGCCTAATTTTAGGCGATGCTTATGTTAACATGACCATTGAAAACATAGAAAAAGGCGAACCAATGGCTGTTTATAAAAGCAGCGGAGAAATTGGGATGTTTTTAGGTATTACAATTAACAATATACGTGTAGGTATTTTTGCTTTTGCAATGGGTATTTTATTTAGCGTAGGTACTATTTATGTATTGTTTAGTAATGGTATTATGCTTGGCGCTTTTATTACTTTTTTCTACAATCATGGTGTTCTAGAAAAAACCTCTACTGTTTGGCTTCATGGTACTATTGAAATTTCTGTAATAGTAATTGCAGGATGTGCAGGACTTGTAATGGGAAATAGCTTTTTATTCCCAAAAACATATTCCAGACGTGTTTCCTTTATGAAAGGTGCTAAAGATGGTTTAAAAATAATGGTAAGTACTTTTCCGTTTTTTATAATTGCTGGTTTTATTGAAGGCTTTATAACAAGGTATGGAGATAATATGCATTGGGTAATTTCTTATAGTATTATCTTAGCTTCAGTAGCATTAATTAGCTATTACTATATTTTTTATCCTATTTTGCTTAACCGAAAACTAAAACTTAATTGAAAACAAAATATATAGAATTACGTACCAGAAGTTCTTTTGGTGCAATTATAGACAGCTACTTTTCTTTCCTTAAATACAATTTTAAAGATTACATAAATTTGTATTTAAGATACAATGCATTAAGCGTTATTTTTGTGTTATTATCTAGCTACCTTTTAGTTACTGGCTTTATGGGTTTAGCAAGTAGAGATTTTAGATTTGGAATGGGAAGCGACACAACCGAAACTCAATTATATCTAGGACTTGGAGCTATATTACTTGCTTTAATTTACTTTATCACTGCCTTAATTAACTACAGTTTTTCTAGCGCATACATTACCCAATATGTTAAAACTGGTGGAAACCAAAACTCTAAAGATATTTGGGATAGTATAAAAATTAACATTGGAAATATATTTTTATTTATTCTTTTAGGCATACTAATTTATATTGGATATTTTATTGTGTCCTTAGTACTTGCCTTTATTCCTATTGTTGGTACATTAGTACAATATGCTATTAGTTTTATCCTTTCTGCTATGTTCGGAATAGCATTTATGGCTATTTTTTCGAATAACCTATCTACAATCGATGCTTTAAAAGAAGGTTGGGAATTCTCGATCAATAACTTCTTAAAAGTAATAGGTTATAGCTTTGTAATTGGTGTTTTAAACTTAATGATTACTGCTTTAATATTAGCAATTCCAGGTTTTATACTTTCTATTTATATCTATTTTTCTGCGGAAAGCAATATCGATATTTTAACCAGTAATTTTGCTAGTATATTATTTACAATTTCATTCGCTATATTCCTTTTGTCGTTTATTTTCTCGCAAGCACTATCACAATTAGCTTACGGAGTGCTATTCTACAATTTGCATGAAGAAAAGTACAACACTTTTTTACAAAGTAAAATCGATTTGATTGGTAAAGATGAATAAAGCTTTAAAAATCACATATCTGCTATGCTTAGCTTTTTTTAGTTTCACATCTGTAAACGCGCAGGAGCTTGAAATAAAAAAAGACTCTTCTACTATAGATGTAACTTATTTTAAAGAGAACATAAAAGAACGTTATACTGGTAACGACTTTAATTACTCGATTAACGATACAGGTGGTGTTAATTTAATACAATCTGTTTTAAAAAAATTCTTTGGTTGGCTTCAAGATATCTTCGGAATAGATATAGATGTAAATTATAAATTTTTAGAATACATAGTCTATGCTCTTTTAGGTGTTGGTGCCTTGTTTTTACTTATTCGATTTTTAATGCAAACACCCATAAGCAATGTGTTTAAAAATGAATCTCGAACCATAGATTCTATTTATTTTACTGAAGACACTTTAACCGAAACTAATTTTGATAAGCTCACAAAAAAAGCAATTAAAAAAGGAGACTATAGACTTGCAACACGTTACCTTTATTTAAAATCTTTACAGCAACTCTCTAAAAAAGAGATAATAAAATGGAATTTCGATAAAACAAATAGCGAATATCTAACCGAAATAAAAAACAAAAACACGAAAGACTTATTTAAAAGAGCCTCTTACATTTACGATTATGTTTGGTATGGTGAGTTTTCTATAAACGAAGACAATTTCAACCAAAACCAAGCGCTTTTTAATCAATTAAACAATGCAACTAATGGATAAGCGTTCAAAAATAGCATTGTTTAGCATTGGCGCAATTATCTTGTTCATGATTATTGCCGAAATTGTAAAACCCAAAGCCTTAAGCTGGAGAGATTCTTACAACTCTCAAGACAAAATACCATTAGGCTGTTATGTATTATATAATGAATTAGAAACATTCTCTAGCAACGCTATTATTACCAATACAAAAGATTTTTATTCAAGTTCTAAGTCCTTAGATTCTACAAAAAAATCAACAGCTATTTTTATAAATAAAAACATCTCTTTTTATGGAGAAGAAGCAGATGCTATATTAAATTATGTAAGTCGTGGAAATACAGCATTAATTTCGACATCTAGTTTTTATGGTAAAATTGCAGATACATTAAACATTGAAACAGAAAACATTTACAGTAGTCTTATTAAAAAAGAAACAGAGCAAGACTTCACCAATCCTAGATTAGGAGATAACAAAACTACTTTTAAAGATGTAATCGAGAATAGTTATTTTACTTCAATAGACACTTTAAAAACCACTGTTTTAGGCACCGTTTACAATGAAGATTTTGATAAAGAAGAAATAAATTTTATTAAAGTGGAATTTGGAGAAAACAATGGTGCTTTCTTTATACACACAAATCCTTTTGCTTTTACTAATTATCATTTATTAAATAATAATGAAAATTATGCAGCAACCGTTTTATCTTACTTACCTAAAGGGCAAATAATTTGGGACGATTATTACAAATCTGGACGTAGAGTTATACAAAGTCCGTTGCGTTATATCTTATCGCAATCGCCTTTAAAATGGGCTTTCTATTTATCATTAATAACCTTAATAATTTTTGTGCTTTTTAAAAGCAAACGTACGCAACGTATTGTTCCTGTTATAGAACCACTAAAAAACACAACAGTAGAATTCACAAAAACTATTGGAGGTTTATATTTTCAGAATAATGAATACACTAATATTATAGATAAAAAAATCACCTTTTTCCTAGAAAATATTAGAACACAATACTATTTAAACACAACCAATTTAAATAGCGATTTTATAGAGAAACTTACGCTTAAATCGGATAAATCACCTACAGAGGTAAAAGCATTAATAGATTTAATAAAGTATTGCAAACAAAAGATAGTGCATACCGAAAATGATTTAATTGTTTTAAACACAAAATTTGAAGAATTTTTAAATAACGAGGACTAAATGGAAGATCAAAACAACCTAGAGAACCAAAATCTAGACGCTACAAATAACACGAATAACGAAGCTGAAGCTAACAACATTTTAGAAGCAAACACTAGCGAACAATTTAGTAGTCGAATAGATTTAGAACCATTACAAAAAGCTGTAGAAAGTGTAAAGCATGAGATTGGTAAAGTTATCGTTGGACAAAGTAACATGGTCGAATTGCTTATTATCTCTATTCTTGCCAATGGACATTCGCTTATAGAAGGTGTTCCTGGTGTTGCAAAAACAGTAACTGCAAAATTGCTAGCAAAAACCTTAGATGTAGATTTTAGTAGAATACAGTTTACACAAGATTTAATGCCAAGTGATATTCTTGGAACTTCAATTTTTAATGTAAAATCTCAAGATTTCGAATATAAAAAAGGACCTATTTTTTCTAATATTATTTTAATAGATGAAATAAATCGTGCGCCTGCAAAAACACAAGCTGCATTATTTGAAGTTATGGCAGAACGCCAAGTAACTATAGATGGTAATCGCTACATAATGGAAAAACCTTTTTTAGTTTTTGCTACACAAAACCCAATAGAGCAAGAAGGAACGTATAGACTTCCAGAAGCACAATTGGACCGTTTCTTATTTAAAATTGAAGTCGATTATCCGTCTTTAGAAGAAGAAATAGAGATCCTTGTTGGTAATCATAAAAGTAAAGATATTATCGATTTTGATAATATTACAAAGGTTTTAAATGCTGAAGAAATTGCAAAATACCAAGACATTGTTAAATCAATTCTTATTGAAGATCATTTAATAAAATACATTGCCTCTATAGTAAATAACACAAGAAATAATGCAAATCTTTATTTAGGAGCTTCACCAAGAGCCTCGATATCTATTATGAATGCTGCCAAAGCAAATGCAGCTATTAATGGTCGTGATTTTGTTACACCAGACGATATTAAACGCTGTACAAAAGCAGTATTAAAACACCGTTTAGTACTAACACCAGAACGCGAAATGGAAGGCTTTACAAATGCTAAAGTAATAGACCAGATTTTAGAAACTATAGAAATTCCGAGATAGTGAAATCATTTTTTAAAAATAGTTATTTAACCTCTCGATTTTTTTTAATCGTAGGAATTATTATTGCCCTATTTATTATGGCATATATTTTTCCTGGATTATTAAATATCATAAAAATGCTATTTTTTGTTTTTTGCGGATTAGTAATAGTAGATTTTATTATTCTTTTTAAACAAAAAGGAATTAATGCTACACGTCTACTACCTAATAAACTAAGTAATGGCGACGATAACGAGATTGCAATTACTATAGAAAATAATTATAATTTTAAAACTCATATTAAATTAATCGATGAGCTTCCGTTTCAATATCAAAAACGAGATTTTAATATTGATACTTCTGTAGAAAAACTTGAAAGCAAGAAAATAAAATACACGTTACGCCCACTAGAGCGTGGCGAATATCATTTTGGAAACCTTAACATCTATACCAATTCGCCTATAGGTTTAGTATCTAGACGTTTTAAATTTGGTAAAGATGAAATGGTGCCTAACTATCCTTCATTTTTACAATTAAGAAAGTATATGCTAATGGCATTTACTAATAAGCTTTCGGAATATGGTCTTAAAAAAATTAGACGTATTGGCCACACCATGGAGTTCGAGCAAATTAAAGATTATGTTCCTGGTGATGATATTAGAAATATTAATTGGAAAGCTACTGCAAAACGTAACCAGTTAATGGTTAACCAATTTCAAGACGAAAAATCCCAACCAGTATATTCTGTTATCGATAAAGGGCGTGTAATGCAAATGCCATTTGAAGGTTTAAGCCTTTTAGATTATGCTATAAATGCAACACTAGTAATTAGTAACATTGTATTAATGAAGCAGGATAAAGCTGGTATGTTTTCATTTTCAAGAAACGTTAGCAATAGAGTTGTTGCACAGCGCAGACCTTCTCAAATGAATACCATTTTAGAAACGTTGTATAATTTAGATACAGATTACGCAGAGTCGGATTTCTTAAGACTTTATATAGACGTTAAAAGAACTATTAACCAAAGAAGTTTACTTTTACTGTATACCAATTTTGAAACGCTTGATGCACTTCATAGGCAATTAGGCTATTTACAAGCTTTAGCTAAAAACCATTTATTAGTCGTTATCTTCTTTAAAAACACAGAACTAGATAAAATTACGACTAAAAAATCTAAAAATACTTTCGAAATTTTTGAAAAAACAATTGCAGAGAAATTCATTTACGAAAAAAAACTTATTGTAAACGAACTTCAAAAACATGGTATTTATTCTATTTTAACTACACCTCAAAATTTAACCGTAGATACCATTAACAAATACTTAGAAATTAAAGCCAGAGGATTATTATAAAAGGCACATTATTGCATTTTATCTTAGGTTTAAGCCCTTTTACCGCTAAAGTTTTATTTATTTTTTATTTTCTAATTTTTAGTATATCTTGCTATAGCTATTAATTAATTCAAATAAAACCCAATGAAATCATTTTGCTATTTCCTTATTGCAATTGTTTCAGCTTTAAGCTTTCAAACAGGAAACTCTCAAACTATAAATAGTCCTTGGACCACTAGTTTTGGACCAAATGCTATTAATAATCCTTTACGAGAACAAGAAGCTGGTTTAGATCGTTTTAAAACCTGGAACTTAAACGCTGCAGGTTTTAGACTATCTGCAGGACGTTTAATAAAAAATAAAATCACTTTTGAAGCTGTAGCATCACTTAATAGTTTAGAAGAAAATTATCCTACCGAAGAGACACTAAATCTAGAGTACTCATATATTTCTTTAGATGGTATGTTTAAATACCAACTTACAAATGGACTTAGCATTTTAGATCCTTACGCTACTATTGGTGGAGGATATACTTGGTTAGATACTATTGGAGCTGGTACAATTAATGCTGGTATTGGTACAAATATTTGGATTGGTACTTCTTTTGGGTTTAATGTTCAATCTACCTACAAACACGCTTTCGAAACTTACGGATTAAAACATTGGCAACATTCTTTAGGAATAATATTTAGATTTGGAGGAAAAGACACCGATAACGATGGAATAAACGATGATAAAGACGCATGTCCTGAGCTATTTGGAACCTTCGAAACCAATGGTTGCCCAGACACAGACAAAGATGGAGTTATAGATACCGAAGACCTTTGCCCAAATAATTTTGGACCAACAAATATGCGTGGTTGTCCAGATAGCGATGGTGATGGCACACCAGATAAATATGATAAATGTCCAGAAGTAAAAGGTGAAATTAATGATGATGGTTGTCCTGTTTTCGATACAGATAAAGATGGTGTAATAGACAGTAGAGATAAATGCCCTCAACAACCTGGACCTCCTCAAAATGCAGGCTGCCCAACGCAACAACAAGTACAGCAGAAAAACATAACACAACGTCAACAACAAATAGAACGTAATAATGCTATAAAACAACAAGTAACTAATGACCTAAAGACGCATGCGCAATCAATCGCGTTTAACAATGGTAAAGCCACTTTAACTAGTAGCGATATAACAGTATTAAATAATATAGCAAAAATTATGTTGTCTCAACCTAACATGAAATTTCATATCACTGGACACACTGATAATACAGGAAGCAACGAAACAAATTTATCTCTTTCAGAAAAAAGAGCTAGTAAAGCCAAAACATATTTAATTTCTAAAGGCGTAATTGCAAATAGTTTAACCTCTCAAGGCTATGGAGAAGACAATCCAATTGCAGATAATAGTACTGCTGATGGTAGGTTAAAAAATAGACGTATTGAGATTTATATTGTTAATTAAAATTGAAAGTTTATTTACTTGACTAATAAATATTTTAACTAGAGAAACAATAAAGGCGACCAAATGGTCGCCTTTATTGTTAATATATCTTCTTTTTATATACTTTCTCCTAACCAAGCATTCATCATCCAAATAGTTTTTTCTTGCTCTGTAATTAAATCGCTCATCATAGAATTAGTTCCTTCATCTCTAGCGTCTCCTGCCTTATCAAGAATTTGTCTTTCTAAATTTAATAATTCAGCTAAAGAAGTTACAATTAAATGTACCGCATCGTTATCTTTTGAAATATTTTTTCCAACAGGCACTTTTGCTTTTTTAATATAATCATCGAAAGTGTGTAAAGGTGTCTCTCCTAAAGTAAGTACACGCTCTGCTAACAAATCAACTTTCATGTTAGCATCTGTATATAATTCTTCGAACTTTACATGCAAGTCGAAAAAATTCTTTCCCTTTATATTCCAATGTATTCCTCTTAAGTTTTGGTAATACGTTTGAAAATTTGCTAATAAATTATTTAAATCTTCAGCGATTTCCTTAGTCTTATTTGTGTCTAATCCTAAACTATTTAATGCCATAATTTTATATTTTTATATTCATTATTTATAATACATCAAATTTAATCCAAAAATAAACGCTAATAAGCATAAGTTTTATTGATAGATTTTATATTTTTATAGTTTAAAACTATATAAAATGACAATCACTCAATTAACATATGTTCTTGCTGTAGCAGAACACCAAAATTTTACTAGAGCAGCACAAAAATGTTTTGTAACGCAGCCAACATTAAGTATGCAAATTCAGAAATTAGAAGATCAATTAAATATTTTAATTTTCGATAGAAGTAAAAAACCAATTGAATTAACAGATGTTGGTAGAAAAATAGTTAACCAAGCAAAAAACATAGTAAACGAATCTAACAGAATACAAGATATTGTAGACCAACAAAAAGGGTTTATTGGAGGTGAGTTTAAATTAGGAATAATTCCAACAGTAATGCCAACATTACTGCCAATGTTTTTAAAAACCTTTATTAAAAAGTATCCTAAAGTAAAACTTAAAATTGAAGAGCTTACTACTGAAGAAATTATAACCAGAATTAACGATGGACACTTAGATGCTGCTATTGCAGCTACACCTTTAGAAAACGATTCGATAAAAGAACGTGTTCTCTATTTCGAGCCTTTTATGGCATATATTCCTCAAGGACATCGTTTAAGCAGTAAAAAAACAATAAGCACAGAAGATTTAGACATTGAAGACATGCTCTTACTTGAAGATGGGCATTGTTTTAGAGATGGTGTCATTAATTTATGTCGCGTATTTAAAGACCAGAACGATGAGAGTTTTCAATTAGAGAGCGGAAGCATAGAAACATTAATAAAACTCTCTAACGAAGGCTTAGGCATGACCTTACTACCATATCTACATACATTAGATATTAATGAGAAAACAAGAAACAACTTAAAAGAATTTAATGCGCCTTCTCCTGCTCGAGAAGTGAGTATTATCTACCATAAAAGCGAATTGAAAATGCAGATTATTGAAGCTTTACAAGATGTTATTTCTGGGATTATTAGAGGAGCAATTGCGTTTCAAAATGTTCAAATAATAAGTCCGTTACCAAAATAGAATTACTAAATATCAAACATAAAAAAAGCGACTCGTGAGTCGCTTTTTTTTTATGCTTTTAAATAGATTAGACATTTGTCTAAATCTGGGTTTTCGTTTATTAAGGATGTTATATAAATTTTCAACTCTTCAATTTCGTAAGGTAGTAACCGTTGAAGTGCTTTCTGAACTTCCTTACAAAACAAGTTGGCATCAAAACTAACTTTATTAAGTATCGTTTTGGTGTACTCGAACATTGCTCTTGACATAATAATTGTGTTTAATTAAGTAAAAAAGTAAATTTCAAGAATAGGCAAACAAGTTTTAAATTCGATTAAATGTAGTGAAAAAATCAATTGAAAAAGAGGATGTTTCTTATTTTCATTGTTAATTTATTCACAATTAACTATTCTAGAATTTATTATCACCATCTAACAAATCTCCTAAACCTCCTAGAATACTACCTTCTCCTTTACTGTTCCCTCCTTTTGGTAAGCTTGCTAAAACACGACCAGCTAATCTGCTAAATGGTAACGATTGAATATATACTGTTCCTGGACCTTGTAGCTTTGCAAAAAACAAACCTTCACCACCAAAAACTGTATTTTTAATACCTCCAACAAATTCTATATCGTAATTTATGCCTTGAGTAAAACCAATAATACAACCAGTATCCACGCGTAAAGTTTCTCCTGTTTTAAGTTCTTTTTTAGCTGTGGTTCCTCCTGCATGAACAAATGCCATGCCATCACCTTCTAGTTTTTGCATTATAAAACCTTCACCTCCAAAAAGCCCACGACCAAGTTTTTTACTAAACTCTACTCCTATGCTCACACCTTTTGCAGCACACAAAAAAGCATCTTTTTGGCAAATAAATTTCCCGTTAAATGCGGTTAGATCTATTGGGATTATTTTTCCTGGATATGGAGAGGCAAAAGAAACGTTTCGTTTTCCATCTAAATCGTTGTAAAAAGCTGTCATGAACAAGCTTTCACCTGTAAGAATTCTTTTTCCTGCGCCTAGAATTTTCCCAAGAAAACCTTCATCTTTTTTTGAACCGTCTCCAAAAATGGTTTCCATTGTAATGCCATCATCCATCATCATAAAACTACCAGATTCTGCAACAACACCTTCTTGATAATCGAGTTCTATCTCTACGTATTGCATTTCTTCTCCGTAAATTTTGTAATCTATTTCGTGTGATGTCATTGTTTCTTGATTTATATTGATATGCTAATTTGTAGCATTATAAACTAAAATGTTACAACTATTTTATTTTTTCACTCTAACTGACCATTCAAAATTAAAAGTAGATACTACTATTCCTTCTTTATTTGTACCTATAGATTGCATCCAAAAGGTTTGACCATCACCAGTTGCTATCGTTTTTCTTAAAGCTTCATCTATTAAATGTCCATCGTTACAAGAAAAAGTAATTCTTCCTGTTGCTTTTTTAGTAAAGCTTGCATTATTATTAGACACTAACATCGATACTTTTTTTCCAGAAGCTCTAATTTTCATAAGCACTAAAGCACCAGTTGTTAACTCTGCAGCCATACCTTGAACTGCCCAAAACATGGATTTAAATGGGTTTTGATTAATCCAACGGTGTTTTACTTTTACAGTACAAGAGTTATCGTCTATAGTTTTTACGCGAACACCTGTTAAGAATACTGCAGGTAGTTTAAAAAAGTTGAAAGTGTTTATTTTACTTGGTGTAAGCTTCATATATTTTAAGATTTCTTCAAAATTATTGAAAATATTTCATATTCCAATATGTTAAAAATTTGTTAAATTTTAGTACTATGCGTTACATAATACCTTTTTAAAGACATATATTTGTATAAGCAACTATTATATACTTTTAAAATGCAAGAAAAAAACCACACCAATATTGCCACTTTTATTCATCTTTCTACCTTTTCAAGGTTTCTTATTCCTTTTGGAAATTTTTTAGGACCATTAGTATTGTGGATAATAAACAAAGACAAATCTGAATTTATAGATGAGAATGGAAAGCAAGCCTTAAATTTTCAAATAAGCATATTAATTTATTCTTTAATTATTGGCTTAATAACCATTCCGTTCTTTGCCTTCAGTATTTTTAATGGATTCGATTTTATGAATTTCGATCTTTTCGAAGGCATTCATTTTAATTTAAGCAAACCTTCTCCTCTATTTTACATTGGAGGTTCTTTAGGTTTCTTGGCTGTAATAGGCTTTATACTTGAAATCGTTTTTATAATAAAAGCAAGCATAAGAGCTAGAGATGGAGTCATTTTCGAATACCCATTAAGTATTAAATTTTTAAAATAACGTGTACTGAACTTGGTTTTAGTATCTAAAAAAAATCATCAATAATCAATCAAAAAATGAACAGTTTAACAACATTAATTCGCATGACAATATGAAGATAGAAAACACAAAAGCACAAATGCGTAAAGGTGTTTTAGAGTATTGCATATTATCTGTCTTAAAAGACAAAGATGCTTACGTCGCCGAAATTTTAGGCACACTAAAAGACGCTAAGTTGCTAGTAGTAGAAGGTACAATTTACCCACTACTTACACGACTTAAAAACGCAGGACTTCTTAATTATCGTTGGGAAGAAAGCACCTCTGGACCACCAAGAAAATATTATGGATTAACAGAAACAGGACAATTGTTTTTAAAAGAATTAACCACTACTTGGGACGAATTGCAAACAGCAGTTAACATTGTAACACCATCAAAAAACAACACTAATGAATAAGACAGTCAACATAAATTTAGCAGGTATATTTTTTCATATAGATGAAGATGCGTACTTAAAATTACAGCGCTATCTTGAGGCTATAAAACGTTCATTTACAGATTCTCAAGGACGATCGGAAATAATTGCAGATATCGAATCTCGTATTGCAGAATTATTTTCGGAACGTATATTAAACGAAAAACAAGTTATTGGAAACAAACAAGTTGACGAGGTTATTACCATTATGGGACAACCCGAAGACTACCTTGTTGATGACGAAATATTTGAAGATGAACCGCAACAAAAAGCATATTCTAAAGGTAGATCTAAAAAATTATTTAGAGACACAGAATCCTCTTATGTTGGTGGTGTTTCTTCTGGATTAGCACATTACTTTAGTATAGATGCTTTATGGATTAGAATTATATGGCTAGTATTAGTTATAGGCGGTTTTGGTACAGGAATACTAATTTACATCCTCCTTTGGATATTGGTTCCTGAAGCTAAAACAACTTCAGAGAAAATATTAATGACTGGAGAAAACGTCACGATCTCTAACATAGAAAAAAAAATTCGTGACGGCTTTGGAACAGTTTCAGAAAGTGTAGGACACAATTTGCAAACTGCAGGCGATAAACTTAAAGAAGGTTTTGAAAATGCAAGCGATAATATATCTAATTCTGTAAAAAACATAGATGTTAATAAGTCTACTAACAGAATAAAATCTAGCTCACAGACGTTTTTCGATACTATTGCAGATATTTTTATGTTCTTTATAAAAATCTTTTCTAAGTTTATAGGTCTTATATTAATGTTTACTGGTGCAGTTGGTGTAATAGCAACTACTGTCGTTTTTATTTCTTCAATGTTTATGGGACGCATAGGTCAAATACATCTTGGAAATTCTGACTTTACGTATTTAGCAGAAGCATCAAACACGCCTTTATGGTTTGTGTTTTTAGTAATCTACTTTTTATTTGTAATTCCATTATTATTACTTTTCTATTTAGGTCTTAAAATTTTAGTAAATAATCTAAGATCTATAGGTAATGTCGCTAAGTTCACTATGCTAGGTCTTTGGTTGTTATCATTAATTGGCATATGCATTATTGGAGCAAAGCAAGGCTTATCTTATAGCGAAAAAGCACCTTCAATTACAACCGAAAAATTAGAGAGCATTACAAAACAGGATACTTTATTCTTATCTATGAGAGGTAATGAAAGTTATGCTGATGGGTTTTATAAAAACTTTCATGATTTTGATACTGCTTTTAACGATAAAGGTGATAAGATCACTTTTTCAAGAGGTGTTCAATTTAGAATTCGCTCTACAAGAGATAGTGTCGCAAAAATTAAAGTTGTAAAATTATCTAGAAATTCATCTTTTGAATCAGCCAAAAAATTAGCAAATAATATTAGTTATGATTATGAATTAATTGGAAATGAATTACTACTAGATAATCATTTCGTAATTCCAAATAATGATATTAAGAGAAATCAAGAGGTAGAATTAACTATTTATTTACCAATTGGAATGACACTTTTTGCTGAAGAAAACACACATAGATTCCACAGCCGTAATTGTTTATTATCTACAACCAAAGAAGGTCATTTTCTAACCGTTAAAAATGGAAAACTATTATGTAACGATTGTGACGAAGACGACAACGACGACGATGATTTTGAAATCGATTTAAACATTAATAAAGATGGTGCAAAGCTTAAAATAAATTCTGAAGGTATTGAAGCTTCAACAAATGTTAATTCTATACAAATTAACGAAGATGGTGTAAAAAGCAAAACCAATAACGTTGAAGTAAATATTGACGAAGATGGTATTAAAATAACTTCGGATAAAAATAAAGAATAACACAAATAATTTATACTGAACGTGTTTCAGTAATCTATAAAAACAGAAATTATGATAACCATAGCAAAGTTTTTAATCGCATTAATACTAAATATATTACTGTAAAAAAAACAAACAAAAATCAACCAACCGCAAACCATCCCATTCTTTTTTAAAAGTTTGGGATGGTTTTTGTTATATATTTGCTGAACAATTAATTACAAGATTTCCGCTTTCTCGGAAAATAAATATGAAAACTAAAATACACCTCCTTATTCTTACTTGCTTTATTACTCTTTCTGGATTTTCTCAAAGCACAGAAAAAATAAAAGGCAATAGAAACGTTACGACTCAAACTACAGAAATTGATCAATTTAACAGATTGGTAATTGGTGACAATTTTAAAATTAACATAAAACAAGGAAAAACACCCTCTATACAAGTAGATACAGACGATAATTTACATGAAGTAATAGTCTTTAATGTACAAGAAGGTAGTTTAAGTTTTAAAACGAACAAGAAAATTACTTCTAGTAAGAAAATGGAAATTACTGTAATATTTAAAGATTCTTTAAATATTATAGAATTAAAAGAAGATGCCGAGTTAACAGGAAAAAGCACAATTAAAGCGCAAAATCTAATACTAAGAACAAAAGAATCTACCAAAGCCTTTTTAACTATTGAAGCAGATACTCTAAAATATATTGGAGCAGGAAAAACTAAAGTCGAATTAAATGTAACTGCAAAATCTACAACTTTAGATTTAAGTGATAATACTTCTATTGAAGCTTTAATAAACTCTGAAATTATTGCTATAGACATGCTACAACGTGCCAGCGCAAGACTAGAAGGAGATGCTAACGAATTAATAGTAAATACAGATAATTCCTCTACTTTGAAAGCTGAAAAACTTACCGTAAAAACGTGTCATTTAATTACTGAAGGAAGAGCAGATACACATATTGAAGCCGCTTCAAATTTTATTATTGAAGCTTCTGGAACTACGGAAACTTATATTTATGGTAGCCCAAAAATTGAATTGAAAAAATTTGAAGATGAAGCTGTTTTGAGAAAGAAGTAGAAAAACTAGTTAATATTAGAACTAAAAAACCCGAAGCAATTGCTTCGGGTTTTTTAGTTCTAATATTTATATTTCTAACCTAAGCTAGAATAAGTCTAACTAGTTATAATTAGAAGTACTAACCTCGAAAGTAGAGTCTTTAGCTGCTAAATAACGTTCTGCATCTAAAGCTGCCATACAACCTGTTCCAGCTGCTGTAATTGCTTGTCTGTACACATGATCTGCTGCATCACCACTAACAAAAACACCATCTACATTAGTTTTAGATGTTCCTGGTTTAGCGTTAATTATATATCCTGTTTCATCAAGATCTAAAAAGCCTTTAAAGATATCTGTATTTGGTTTGTGACCAATAGCTACAAAAAATCCTGTTGCAGGAATATCATGCGCTTCGTTTGTTTTATTATTTTTTACTCGAACACCTGTTACTACTTGCCCATCACCTAAAACTTCTTCAGTTTCTGTGTTAAATAGTATCTCTATATTCTCTGTGTTTTTTACTCTTGCAGCCATAATTTTAGACGCTCTAAACTCATCACGTCTTACTAACATTGTTACTTTTTTACAAAGCTTAGATAAATAATGTGCTTCTTCACAAGCACTATCTCCTGCTCCAACTAAAACAACCTCGTGGTTTCTATAAAAGAAACCATCGCAAACTGCACATGCAGAAACACCTCCACCAAGTTTTAAATATTTTTGCTCAGAGTCTAAACCTAAATATTTAGCACTTGCTCCTGTAGATATAATTACAGTCTCTGCGTGAATTTCTTTCTCCTCGTTTACCCAAACTTTATGTACATCTCCAGAGAAATCTACTTTAGTAATCCAGCCGTCTCTTACATCAGTTTCAAAACGTTCAGCTTGCGCTTGAAGTTCCATCATCATTGCAGGTCCAGTAATTCCTTCTGGATAACCAGGGAAATTTTCTACTTCGTTAGTTGTCGTTAACTGTCCTCCAGGTTGTGTTCCTTGGTACAAAACAGGTTTCATGTTCGCTCTGGCAGCATAAATGGCAGCAGTATATCCTGCTGGTCCAGATCCTATTATTAGGCATTTTACTTTTTCTATTGTATCAGACATGTTCTATAATTTATACTACAAAAGTAGTTTTTTTGATAGAATACTTACAGTTAAGTTATCAACAGAAATTATAGACACATAAAGTTTTATTATTCTAAAGAAACCACAAATAAAAGCATCAACAATCTTAAAGTTTATTGCAATGCTTTCACATTATTATTAATAGCTATTTATATCTATTAATTCAAACTCATCTTTATTTACATCATGTATTCCCATAAAATCGCAATAATTTGATCCAAATAAAATACGCTGTGCTTTGTTGCTTTTCTCCCAAATCCCTGTCCATTTTCTATTACCATTTACTTTATATGTTTCAACATCTATTAAATTATAACCTTCCCTATCTCTTTTGTTTACTAAAGTTATAAACGCTGCTTCATCAAAATTTCTATTTAATTTCCCATCCTCTCCTGCTATCCATACACCAGACCACTTTAAGCCATTATTTGAATTATAAACCTCAATATCAATTAACTTATACCCAGATTTTGCTAATTTCTCTCGCTTTGTTCCAAATTTTGAAGTTGAATAGTTTCTATACATTACATATTTTCCTGAGCCCTTTTTAAATAATCCTGCCCATTTTCGTTTGCCATTTATAGTGTATGTTTCTAAATCATAAAGACGGTAACCTTTTTTATTCATCTCTTTCCATTTCTTATTAAACTGGTCTTGATTATAATTTCTCCACATTGCATATTTTCCTGCTCCTTTTTTAAAAACACCATTCCATAAATTGTTTGAAAATTCAAAATTTTCTAAGTAATATCCTTTCGATGATAAAAATTGCCATTCTGTATTAAAATTATTGGTTGCGTAACCACGTCTAATAATTACATCTTCTCCAGTTTTTCTCCACACGCCAACAAAATTTTTATTTGAACTTTTCATTCCTGTACCACATTTATTTATTGGTGTTTTTTGGGTTCTATATCCAGGTTGGACATTATTCATTTTATTTAAAATTTTATAGACAAGGTTTTCTCTTTTAGCATAATTTGCTGGAATCAATACAACAATCGCAATACTATCATTTGGCTTTATGTACATAAAAGATCTTAAATTGCTATGTGCTCCTCCATGATATATTCTATGTCTAAGCCCGCTACCTTCACTTAAAACACCTCTTCTTGTTTTAACTGGACTCCCATCTGCCTTTCTATTACCATCATCTCTCCATAGGCTGTCTGTATTTTCTAATAGTTCACCTTCTATAATACCTCTTGAAAACCTAAGAAGATCTCTTATATTTGATTTCCAACCACCACCAGGCAGAACATATTCTTTACTTCCATCTACTTTTAATTTAATAGCACCATCTATAGGTTTCTGAAACCCAACCATACTATCATTAGAAACTTCTAAACTTGGCATATCTAATACGTTTTTAATATTAGTATTTATCCACCTTGTATAGCTTCCTGTTTTTTCATCTATAACGGCTCCTAATAAACTATAACCATACGAAGAATATTTATATCTGTCTCCAGGCTCAAAATCTAATGTCATATTTCTAAAAACATCAACAGAAGAATTTGCGTTAAAACTATTACTATTTGTTAAATAATTTTCTTTATTATAGCTAGCTCCTTTTCTATAATGATTAATACCACTTCTATGCGTTAATAGCTGCTTTAGTGTGATTTTTTCTTTATTTTCTTTGTCAGATACTTCTTCACCATCAATATTAGCAGTCCAATATGGGTAATGCGCGATAACTGCATCGTTTATATCAATATCATTTCTACTTTCAAAAATCTGAAACGCAGCAACTGCTGTTAATGTTTTAGATATAGATGCCCAATTAAAAACCGTAGTATCACTAATAGGAATTTTACTATCGACATCCTTAAACCCATAGCCTTTGGTGTAATTTATTACTCCTTCCCTAAATACGCCTATTGCTAATCCTGGTAGATTTTGTAGTATCATTTCTTCTTCTACAATATTATCTATATCCTTTGTAGTTATTTGCGCATTTGCCATGATGGCAAAAAAGCATACTATTATGGTGGTTTTTAAAGTTTTCATATGTATTGGTTTTATAATAATTGTTTGCACTTCACTTTATACTAGTCAAGCATGATTCCTTTTTTATTCTTTTAATAATTTTTCTACATTTAATTTTTTAATATAATCCCATAACTCTTCCGCATTAATATTCACTCCTGAGGCGTTTACAATTATTCTATCTTCAACTTTGTATAGTAGTTGTGTTGCTTTTTTTTCTTCACTATATTGAGCTATATATGGCTTTATATCCTTTTCATCTTTACCTTTATTTTCCATCGCATAAGCAAAATCAATCATTCCTATATCATCTGGATTCTTAGCACAATCAACTACGTAAATATCTATTTCCCTTTTCTCTACTTTGTTAGTATAGACTAAGTGCATGTTGTTTTTATTACTTTGTCCAATAGGTGGTTTACCGTGCACTTTGGTTGTTATTGATAAATCACCAAGTTTGTTTGGTACCCATTTTTCAAATTTTGTTTTTGTAATAGGAGTTAAATTGTATAATTTTTTGGCTACTTCTATCTTTCTATCTTTTTGTATTTGCCTTAAAGACCATTTCACCTTTTTATTCGCAGGTTCAATTTTGGAAAAATGTATCGTACTTGTTTGATATGGAAGAGAGTCTACTTCACTATTATTTTCAACTATTTCAAGGCGCTCTTCTATAAAGTTCCATCCTTTTTCAAACTTAATATTTGCACTAATATTAGCATAAGGATTATTAGTCGTAGGAGATGTTTTAATACAATCGTCCTTAAATGTTATAGCTCTATCAATATAAAACCAAAAATATTTACTGTTAGCAACAAGACTATCTCCAACAGGTTCTAATATCGCTACGTTTATGCCATACTTTTTTATTAATAGTTTGTATTTCTGAGCGTAAATAGCATCAAATGGTGTTTTTGCAAAAACATCCCTGTCTTTACAGCTACTGTTCATTGAAAAAATATTTTGAAACTTATAAGGTTGCAAAGGAATACTATCATAAAGTGCCTTAATATCAAATTCTGGTAAATTAAAATAGATTGTCCCATCCGTATTAATTTTTCCTAATTTAATTTCTTTACCATTCTGTTGTCTTTGAACAATTTCTAGTGCTTCATGCCTATAATCTAAGACTCCTTTAAAATGGTTTTCAACTTTTGGAAATGCTTGGTCTTGTTGTGCTTTACATGACTGAAATAGTATAAACACCAATAGGAATAGTACGTGAATTTTTGTTTTCATTTTTATTTTTTTTTAAAGTTCGAGTTTATGACTACTACTCTTTCATATAGAATCTCTCAAAAGGTTAACAGAATGAGCTATTAAAAAAAACGTAAAATGATTATTAAATATAAAAAAAGCAGTTTTAGAGCTAGGCAGCAATAACACTTGCATTGTTTTAGATGATGCCGATTTAGATAAACACCTAGACGTCATGGCAAAAGCAAGATTTTCAGAATTCAGGACAGAGTTGTATTGCTGCTAAACGTTTTATAGTAAAAGAAGGTATTTACAATAAATTTGTAAAACGTTTTAAAGACAAAGTAGAAAACTTAAAATATGGTGACCCATTAAAAGAATCACCCGAAATTGCCACACTAGCAAGTGCAGATTTAGCTAGCGATTTAAGGAAACAAGTTGAAGCATCCATAAAAAAAAGAGCCAAAGTTTTAATTGGAAATAAAATAGACAAAACCTATTTCTCACCTACAATTCTTACCGAAGCAACAGAAGATATGGACGTTTTTAAAGAAGAAACTTTTGGTCCAGTCGCACCCATTATTAAAGCAAAAAACCTAGATCATGCAATTACACTAGTATCTAATAGTCCATTTGGATTAGGGACCATGCTTTTACAAAAGACATAGAAACAGCAAAACAAAAAATTATAGATATTCCAGGTGGCGCTTTTTTTATAAATGATTTAGTAAAATCTGATCCAAGATTACCATTTGGAGGCACAAAAACTTCAGGATATGGTAGAGAATTATCAAAAGAGGGTATTCATGAGTTCGTAAACATAAAAACAGTATACATCAATAAATAAACACAACAGGTGCAAAATAAAAAGTTCAATTAAAAAAAAGTGAAATTTTGGCATAAAAAAAGCTCAGTAAAAACTGAGCTTTTAAAAGTCGGGGTGGCAGGATTCGAACCTGCGGCCTCCACGTCCCAAACGTGGCGCGATAACCGGGCTACGCTACACCCCGAAAACAGTTATCAAAACTAAAACATTAAATTTTAGAAGTGCAAATATACTTTACTTATTTAAATAACAAGCTATTTTTATTGTAAATTGTAGAAAACATTTCAATTTAACAATGGGAACAAAAAAACTAGCTTACTTTGTACTGTTATTGCTCACTTTTTCGGCTTGTGCTCAAGATAAAAACCCAATAAATAATAAAAATTCTCACGAGGTTATAGTTTCAGAACTAACAAATCCTTGGGGATTTGTATTTTTACCTGACAGTTCTATGCTAATTACAGAGAAAGAAGGTAAAATAATTCACTTTAAAAACAAGACTAAAAAAGAAATTAAAGGCTTGCCAGAAATCTATGTTCGTGGTCAAGGTGGACTATTAGATATTAATATTCATCCAGATTATAAAAACAACGGTTGGATCTACTTCTCTTATGCTTCACCAAAAGGAGAAGAAAAAGGTGGCAATACTGCTATAATGAGAGCAAAAATTAAAAACGACTCTCTAATTGAAAAAGAATTGCTTTATAAAGCAGAACCAAATACTACTAAAGGTCAGCATTTTGGATCACGAATCCTTTTCGATAAAGAAGGTTATCTATATTTCTCTATTGGAGAACGTGGTAATCGTGACGAGAATCCACAAGATATAACTAGAGATGGTGGCAAAATATATCGATTAAACGATGATGGCTCAATACCAAACGACAATCCTTTTACAAACTCTAAAGGTGCTAAAAAAGCCATTTGGTCTTATGGACATCGCAATCCACAAGGCATGGAGCTACACCCAGAAACTCAAGACATCTGGACACACGAGCATGGACCTAAAGGAGGTGACGAAATAAATATAATAAGAAAAGGAAAAAACTACGGCTGGCCTGTTATTACCTATGGTAAAAACTATTCTGGCACTTCAATTACCGACGAAACTAAAAGGGAAGGCATGGAAGAGCCGCTTCATTATTGGGATCCATCTATTGCACCTAGTGGTCTGTCTTTTATTTCTTCGGATAAATATGGAGATTGGAAAGGTAGTTTATTAGTAGGTTCATTAAAATTTAGCTATTTAGATCGTTGTGAAATTAAAAACGGTAAAGTTGAAAAAGAAGAAAGGCTTCTCGCTGGTATTGGCAGAGTACGTTCTATAGAACAAGGTCCAGATGGTTATATTTACGTTGGTGTAGAAAACTTAGGCATTGTTAAATTGATAAGACATTAAATAGTTATGAAAAACTTCAGCTTCAGTTTATGTCTGCTTTTTTTGATGTGTTCTTGTAATTCTTCAGATAAAAAAATGACTCAAAACAGTGCTCATGTTAATCAGGATTTTTCCGAAGGCAAAGAAATCTACAACGACTTTTGTATGCAATGCCACATGGCAAATGGAAAAGGTGTACCTAAGGTTTTTCCGCCTTTAGCGAAATCAGACTACTTAAAAAACAACAGATTAGAGAGTATAAAAGCTATTAAATATGGGCTTTCTGTGGAGATTACAGTTAATGATAAAAAATACAATTCGGCAATGGCTTCACAAGGCTTAAGCGATAAAGAAATAGCAGATGTAATGAACTACATTACAAATAGTTGGACAAACAAAAATACATCGTTAATAAGTGAAGAAGAAGTTTCGAAGGTTGAACGCTAATCTTTTGTTTCAAATTCCTAAATTTGTTCAATTAAATTTAATAAACAAAATATGCTTATAATAGGAATTGCTGGTGGTACAGGTTGTGGTAAAACAACTGTAGTAGAGCAAATAATGAATGAACTACCAGAAGGTGAAGTTGGTATTATTTCTCAGGATTCATACTACAAAGACACTTCAGAAATGTCTTACGAGGAGCGTACTAAAATAAACTTCGACCATCCAAAATCTATAGATTTTAAATTATTAAGACAGCATTTAACAACTTTAAAAGCTGGAAATAGTATTGAGCAGCCAGTCTATTCTTTTGTAGACCATAACAGAACAAAAGAAACAGTAACTACACATCCCAAACATGTGATGATTGTAGAAGGTATTCTTATTCTTAGTAAACCAAAAATTCGCGACATGTTCGATATTAAAATATTTGTACATGCAGATAGTGATGAGCGTTTAATAAGACGTGTAAAAAGAGATATTGCAGAACGTGGTAGAGATATAAATGAAGTGCTTACACGTTACCAAACAACGCTTAAACCAATGCATCAACAATTTATTGAACCAATGAAAGAGTATGCAGATTTAATTATTCCGAACAATAAATACAACACAGTAGCTGTTGATATTGTACGTACAATAATTAACGAAAAACTAACTTAATGCTTAAGTATTTTAAAAATATATTCTTAATTATTTTTATAGCATTTGCTATATGGATGCTGTTTTTTGATGGTAATTCTTTAATAATTCACAATGAATTAAATAATGATATCGAAAAACTTGAAAAAGAAAAAGAGTATTATAGAAAAGAAATAGTTAAGGACAATAAAGCCATTAAGGAATTAAAAAAAGAAGAAGGTCTAGAAAAATTCGCTCGCGAAGAATATTATATGAAACGAGATAACGAAGACATTTATATAATTGAATATCAAGACAGTTTAAAAGTTAAAAAAGATGAGTAAAAAACTATTTAGCGATTTTGATAGTGTTTCTGCAAAAGCATGGAAACAACAAATTCAGGCAGATTTAAAAGGCGTAGACTATAACTCTACTTTAATTTGGAATACTCCTGAAGATATTAATGTAAAACCATTTTATCATGCAGACGATTTTAATGGAGAACCTTTTCCAGAAATCCCATCAAACTCATGGTCTATATGCCAATCTATATTTGTTTTTGATGTTGAAAAATCTAATGCAAAAGCCATAAACGCAATCGAACGCGGTGCGGAAAGCATTCTATTTATTATCCCAAATAAAGAAGTTTCAATTGAAATTTTATTAAAAAACATCAATGCTACTTCTACTCCATTATTTTTTGAATTACAATTTTTAGATGCAGATTATGCTAAGCAGCTATCTGCTATTACTGGAGTTTCTTTATTAACAGACAGTATTGGAAACCTTGCCAGATCTGGTAATTGGTTTAATAATTTAAAAAGTGATCACGAACAATTAGAAAAAATTGTTTCAAAAAAAAACAACACACTTAGCGTCGATTTAAGTTTATACCAAAATGCAGGTGCAAATATTATACAGCAACTCGCTTATAGTTTAGCACATGCAAACGAATATTTAAATATTTTAAATAGTAATTTAAAATCTAAAATTACTTTTAAAGTATCTGTAGGTACTAATTACTTTTTCGAAATAGCAAAGCTTCGTGCTTTAAGGCTACTTTGGAAAACTTTAGCATCAGAATATGGTGTAATAGAAGATTGCCACATTATAGCTATACCAACAAAACGTAACAAAACACTTTACGATTACAATACCAATATGTTACGCACAACTACGGAATGTATGAGTGCTATTCTTGGTGGCGCAAATACTGTTTGTAATCTTGCTTACGATGCTATTTACCATAAAGACAACGAATTTGGCGAGCGTATTTCTAGAAACCAGCTTTTGGTTTTAAAACATGAAAGCTATTTTAATGCTGTCAAAAATGCATCAGATGGTGCTTACTATATCGAGAGTTTAACACAACAGCTTTCGGAAAAAGCATTAGCATTATTTAAAGAGATAGAAGCCAAAGGTGGTTTTCTAAAACATTTAAAAGAAGGGTTAATTCAGAAAAAAATAAAAGAAAGCGCAGCTAAAGAACAAGCTAGTTTTGATAATGGAGACATTACATTATTAGGTACAAACAAGCATCCAAATACAGAAGATAGAATGAAAGACGACCTTGAGCTCTATCCTTTTTTAAAAATGAATGCCAGAAAAACGCTACTTGAACCTATTTTAGAAAGACGATTAGCAGAAACTATAGAACAAAACCGATTAAAAACAGAATAAACATTTTACAAATGAAGACAACTTTTAAACTTTTAATTTTAGTAATTTTAGTTACAATTTCTAGCTGTAACAATTCTAAATCAATCGATTACAAATACTCAGAAAATCCTAAACTACTGGCTTGCGACTTCCCAAATGGCCATTTATTGCAAGAGGCTGTTTATTCTTTCGAGAACGACATAATTAGAGCTTATAATATTAATAATAAAAATTTCACAAAAGCATATTCTACTTTTCTAAACGAAAGACAAAGAGGTAAATTAAATGTGAAAAATATTGCCAGCGAACATAGTTTAAAAATAGCAAAAGCCTTAAAAGAAAGTACTAATTTATGGACAGAGACCAACGGAAAAAACTCGCTTAATAACTCAGGTCCATTAGTAGATTGTATTGCCAATAACATAAAAGACAAAGACATTAAAGCAACCTATAACGCTTTATTAGCGACTAACAGCTTAAAGCCAAGTTTAATTTTACCGCTTTTAAGTAGTAGTTCAAGATTTATCCAAGCAGATGGTAGTTTAAAATCTTATGTAGCTTTAGAGTTTTTCTATTCTCAATTATTAAATACCAAACTAGAAGAACTAAACACAAACTTTTCGCAAGCACAGCCTGATCCAACAAAGCCTAGTGTTGATGGTGTTAATTTTAAAAAAACACCTAAACAAGCAGTTCCTACAAAAGGAGCTGCGAATGATCCACACGCTGGACATAACCATGACTAATGAGCAGAAAAAACCTTCAACATATCGCAATTAAATCTGTAGTAAAAAGTCAAGAAACAAAATCTGTTTCCTCTTTAACTGCTGAAGACATTCCTGTAAAATCGAATTATTCAAAATCTGATTTAGAAAACTTAGAGCATTTAGGTTTTGTAGCAGGAATTGCTCCAAATTTACGTGGACCATACTCAACAATGTATGTGCGTAGACCTTGGACTATTAGACAATATGCAGGATTTTCTACTGCAGAAGAAAGTAATGCGTTCTACCGTAGAAATTTAGCCGCAGGACAAAAAGGATTGTCTGTCGCTTTCGATCTAGCAACGCATAGAGGTTATGATTCTGATCACGAACGCGTAGTTGGAGATGTTGGAAAAGCTGGAGTTGCCATAGACAGTGTTGAAGACATGAAAGTACTTTTCGACCAGATTCCGCTAGATAAAATGAGCGTTTCTATGACTATGAATGGTGCTGTTTTACCAATCTTAGCCTTTTATATAGTTGCAGCACAAGAACAAGGCGTTGCATTAACAGATTTAGCAGGAACCATACAAAACGATATATTAAAGGAGTTTATGGTACGTAATACGTACATCTATCCTCCTACACCATCCATGCAAATTATCTCGGATATTTTTGAATACACGAGCAAGAACATGCCAAAATTCAATAGTATTAGTATTTCTGGTTACCACATGCAGGAAGCAGGAGCCACTTGCGATATTGAGTTGGCTTACACACTTGCAGATGGTTTAGAATACATAAGAAAAGGGTTAGCCGCAGGAATGGACATTGATACTTTTGCGCCAAGACTCTCTTTCTTTTGGGCTATTGGTATGAACCATTTTATGGAGATTGCTAAAATGCGAGCTGCAAGAATGTTGTGGGCAAAATTAGTAAGTCAGTTTAATCCTAAAAATCAAAAATCATTGGCATTACGTACGCATTGCCAAACTAGTGGTTGGAGTTTAACAGAACAAGATCCATTTAACAATGTAGCACGTACAACTATAGAAGCTACTGCTGCTGCTTTTGGTGGCACACAAAGTTTACACACCAATGCCTTAGACGAAGCTATTGCACTACCTACAGATTTCTCGGCTAGAATTGCAAGAAACACACAAATATATTTACAAGAAGAAACCAATATTACCAAAACGGTAGATCCTTGGGCTGGAAGTTATTATGTTGAAAAACTAACCGATGACATCGCACAAAAAGCGTGGTCTTTAATTGAAGAAGTTGAAGAACTTGGTGGCATGACCAAAGCTATAGAAGCTGGTATTCCAAAACTAAGAATTGAAGAAGCTGCGGCAAGAAAACAAGCACGAATAGATTCTGGTCAAGACCTTATTATTGGTGTTAATAAATATGTTTTAGACGAAGAAGATCCGCTTCATATTTTAGAAGTCGATAACCAAACCGTTAGAAAACAACAAATTGAACGTTTAGAAAAAACAAAAGCAGAACGCGATACTAAAAAAGTAACTCAGGCTTTACATAATTTAACCGAAGCTGCACGATTATCTAACAAAACTAAAGACTCTAATGTAAGTGCTGAAAATAATTTACTACATTTAGCAGTAATAGCAGCAAAAGAACGTGCTACTTTAGGCGAAATTAGTGATGCTTTAGAAGCTGTTTATGGTAGATATAAAGCACAAATAAAATCATTTTCTGGTGTGTATAGTAAAGAGATAAAAGACGACAAGAGTTTTGCAAAAGCAAAACAATTAGCAAACCAATTTGCAGAGCAAGATGGTAGACGACCACGTATTATGATTGCTAAAATGGGACAAGATGGACATGATCGTGGTGCAAAAGTTGTGGCTACTGGTTATGCAGATATTGGTTTCGATGTAGACATTGGTCCATTATTTCAAACGCCTCACGAAGCTGCAAAGCAAGCTGTAGAAAACGATGTGCATATTCTTGGTGTCTCTTCTTTAGCAGCAGGACACAAAACATTAGTGCCACAAGTTATAGAAGAACTTAAAAAGTATGGCAGAGAAGATATTATGGTAATTGTTGGTGGTGTAATACCAAAACAAGATTACCAGTATTTATTTGATGCTGGAGCTGTTGCAGTTTTTGGTCCTGGAACTAAAATTAGTGAAGCTGCCATTACTATTTTAGAGGTTTTGATTGATTAAAAACTACAAACCAAATAGTAATAAACTATAAAAAAAATAGTAGTACTATTTAAAACCACTTAGTGAAAACTTAGTGGTTTTTTTTGTTTTTACGGATATCCTCAAAATATATTAATTAGACTGTTGTAATTTGGCTTTTGTTGAAGAAAAATACGTAGTTCTACGTATTTTTTTCTAGACTAATAAGAGCTAATTTCGTTGCTTATATCTTTTAGGGTATAAATAATAAGAAACTTATTATATCCTCTTATATTTAATGGATATGAGGAATAAAGGTTATTATATAACTAGTTGTGCATAATGCGGAAAAACGATAAAAATTGAACATTTGAACTAAATAAGCCAGCCGCACAAACAGCACATTTGGTTTTTTGCCGACACATAAGCCAACGCTGAAAAAACCAAAAGAGCTGTTTTTTGCCAACGCTCGAGTAAAAATTGAACTGAATACGGAAAACCGTAATCCGAAATAAAAAAAAGAGAGTAATTTGAAAGACTTAAAACCAACCGAAAAAATATGGAGTTAATCCAAAATAACCCTTACCGAATTGCAGGAATTCTTTCAAATGCTACTGCAAAAGAACTTGAAAAGCAAAGAGGAAAAATCAGAGCATTTGCAAAGGTTGGAAAGAAAATAAATTCTGAATATGACTTTCAAGATTTAAATAGCATTACCAGAACCGAAGATTCTATAAATAAAGCTTTTTCAAACATTGAGCAAAACCAAGATAAAGTAAACTATGCTTTGTTTTGGTTTTTAAATGTCAATCCTTTTGATAATACTGCGATTGACTACCTGAAAAATGGAGACAAAGAAAAAGCAATTGAAATCTGGGATAAAGTAACCCAAAACAAAGATGTAAATTCTAAGAACTTTTCAGCTTTTAATAATTTAGGAACTTTCAAATTATTGAGCAAAAACCAAGATGAAATAAAAAAAGGAATTGAAGCTAAAATCAAACTTATAGAATCTGGATACTTTGAAAATTTTGTTCATTCTGTTGCAGATGAAACTTTTACCATTGACAATAAAAAACAAATAGAAAAATTGGTTGATGAATTGCTTACGCAATTCAAAAACCAATATTCTAGTTCTGAAACATTACAATTATTCAGTAATTGCAACGGTTCTACTCGAAATTATCTTTCAAAAAAGTTCACAGAAGAACCGCTACACAATATTGAAAGCCAAATTTCCAGAAGTAAAAACAAAAGAAAGGATAACAAAATTGATGCCTACCAATTTGGACTAAACTTAGCTGCAAACTGTAAAGATGACTTAGTAACGTTGCAATCATTACTTGGAATTACTGATTTAAAATATAAAACAATTGCAGACCAATTAGCAAATGAAATAATGCAATGTGGAATTGATTATTTCAACGAAAGTCAAGAAAATGATTCCAATAAAGATTACTTAAAACAAGCTCAAGAACTTAATAAAACAGCATTGTCAATTGCAGTTGGAAGTTTGATTCAAGATAGAGCAAAAGACCATATTTCTACACTCGAAGAAATGAAAGACAATAGCCTTTCTCAAGCTGTTGAACTATTGCAATCTGTAAAAGATGCTTATGAAACAAATGAAGCGAAAATAAGGCAACAGATTAAAGATTTAATGGAAAATGATGCCGAAATAAAGTTTGGATTGAAAACAATTAACCAAACTGCTGTTGATGATAACATTAAAAATTCGATTAATTGGAAAGAGGTAAATAACTTGCTAAATGCAGTTTTGGATAGTAGTAGTTTAGGGAAGATAAAAGAAAGCTCTAATAACAAACTCAAAGCGGAATTTATTGAATTAGCAAAATGGTTAAAAGAAAATTCTTCAAGTAATTCTGTAATAACTAGAATAATTAATGACTACAAAAAGATACCGCCAAAACTAACTTTCAAAGTTACTTCTTCTGAAATAACCAATACAGACAATCAACCTTTATATATTAAATTTGTGAGGTATATTGGATTAAACCTCAATATAAAAGTTGAAAATCCTACTTCTGTAAACTTTTACCTAAAGTATATAAATCCTGATGGTAGCATCAAACGAAACTCAAAAATATCACCAATTGGATACTCTCAATCAACTACAAAAGAAATAAATAATGATTCAAAAACAATTGAGTTACCAGGTTGGGGGAATTCTGATGAATGCACGTATAAGATAGGAGAACATCGAATTGAAGTATATGTAGATGAATATTTGATTCATAGCAAAAAATATGTTGTTGAATTAGCACCTTCTGAAAGATTACAAAAGGAAATATCAAGTGCTGAAAAGAAGTTAAGACAAATAAATCAAACTAATTACCTCGAAAATGAAATTAGATTTGCTCGCAATGAAATGAGCGAAATTCAAAAATTCAAACTGTTTAGAGGTAGCTCTGAAAAGCAAGAACAAATTCAATCCCAACAAAAGAAAATTGACCAGCTCACAGAAAAATCAAAAATAGAAAAGAGAAGAAACATCAAATCTCAAGAAGAAAAGATTTACAAATTAAAAATGGAACTTTCAGCAGCAAAATACTAACAATGAAAAAAACAATACTAATAATTGCTTTTTTAGGAGCAACCAATCTTTTTGCTCAAGAGCAACCAAGTACGGAATTAATTGAAAAAATTAAAAGTTTACAAACTCAAGTAAACCAACAGCAAAACGATATTCAAAAACTTTATTCCGAATTGAATAAAGAATACAGAACATATCGTATTGTTAAAAAAGATTTGAACCAAACAATTATAGACAATCAAGTAAAAGTTGTCGATAGCTTGAATACTCTAATTAACAAAAGCAAGCAAGAGTTATCTTCTGTCAACAAACAACTAAACAAAAAAATTAAACAAACAGGCGAAAATGCAAATTCCAAAATTTCAGAATTAGATAGTAGTTTAGGCAAAAATCGTTTGTATTGGATAATTGCAACTTTGGCTACACTTTTATTAGGTGGTTTGGTTTATTGGCTATTGGGTAAACGTATGCTTTCAGATAAAAATGAAGTTAAAAATCAAATACAATCAAGTAAAACAGATGTTGAAACACAAATAAAGAACACTAAAACTGCATTAGAAGAAGAAAGTGTGAAGTTAGATAGCCAGCTTTTAGAAATTATTAGCTCACAATTAAAAATCAAAGAATCAGAAAGTAAAACATTAGGCAAAGAGGAAAAAGACCATTCTTTAGTACTTAAAGTTGCTGATGAAGTAACAAGAATCTTAATGAATCTCGAAGTAATGGACAAGAGCATCAAAGGATATAAACATTTGAAAAAATATTCTGAATCCATTTTAGATAATCTTAAAGCTTATGGATATGAAATCCCTAAACTTATAGGACAGAACTACAATTCAGGAATGAATATGGTAGCAACATTAGAATTTGATGACAGTATTGAAGAAGGAAAACAAATAATAAAAAGAATTATAAAGCCACAAGTAAACTTTGATAAAAAAATGATACAAGCGGCTAAAGTAATTGTTGCATTCAACGAATAAAAAAATAAATATGGCAAGATTAAAAATAGATTTTGGGATAGATTTAGGAACTACCAATTCCGCTATTGCAGTAATGGAAAATGGGAAAACAAAAGTTTTTAAAAATGAAGTTAATGGAGAAACAACACCATCTTCTGTTACAGTAACGAAAAAAGGGTTTCAAGTAGGTGTGAAATCTTTTGCCCAATTTCCTGTGGATAAAAGAAGAGCATTTAACAAACCAGATTTCCAATCAAATATTTTTACAGAGTTCAAACGAACTATGGGTAATGCGGTTCAGCATACCACATTAAAAGGCAATTTAAGTTCTGAAGACTTATCTGCGGAAGTTCTAAAGACTCTTAAATCTTATGTAAAAGAAGAAGATGTAAAATCTGCAATAATTACAATTCCAGCTGCATTTGAAATGAATCAAATTAGTGCAACAAAAAAAGCTGCCGAATTAGCAGGAATTGAATACGTAGAGTTAGTGCAAGAGCCTTATGCTGCTGCAATTGCCTATGGTGTTCAATCTTCAAATAAAAATGGATATTGGTTAGTTTTTGATTTTGGAGGTGGTACTTTCGATTCTGCTTTGGTAAAAGTATCTGATGGTATTATTAAAGTAATAGACACAGAAGGCGATAACTTTTTAGGTGGTAAAAATTTAGATGAAGCAATTGTTGATGAAATATTTATCCCATACTTAAAAGAGAACTTTTCAATAGACTTTATTATATCCAATTCTGAAAAGTTTAACGCTTTTAAAGAAATGTGGAAACCTTTAGCAGAAGATGCTAAAAACCAATTATCATATAAAGATGAGTATTCTATACTTACTAATCTTTATGATGAATATGGAGAAGATGATGAAGGAGAAGAATTTGAAATAGATTTAACAATAACACGAGAACAACTTAAAAAAGTAATTACGCCATTTATTCAGAAAGCAATTGATTATTGTAATGTCTTATTGAAAAGAAATAACAAGAACGGTCAATCTTTAGATGAATTAATATTAGTTGGTGGACCTACGCTTTCACCTGTAGTTCGAGAAATGCTTGAAACTCAAATTAAAAAACCAAATACTAGTGTTGACCCAATGACAGTAGTAGCTGAAGGTGCTGCCATATATGCTTCTACGATAAACAATCCTGTTGAAAATGTAGATATAGATACATCAAAAGTGCAATTACATATCGATTATGATTCAATGGTTGTTGGAGAAAGTACTTTTATAACTATAAAAACGAAAGATGAAGATAGAATAGTTTTTGCAGAAATTGCTAGAGAAGATGAAGCCTTTAAAAGTGAAAAAGTAGAAGTAAATAGTATTGGTGAAGTAATTGAATTACATTTAAAATCAGAAGAGCGTAATGTCTTTTCTATTCTAATTTATGATGAAAAAGGTAATAAATTAGAATGTGAACCCTATAATTTTTCAATTTCTGAAGGTACTGATGTTGGAAAAACAGTTTTGCCACATACTGTTTGTATAGAGGTTATAGATAAGGTTTCAAGAAAAAAAATACTTAAACCCCTAAAAGGTTTAGAAAAAGGAAAAACTCTTGCAGCAACGGGTGTTTTTAATGACCTGAAAAATAAAAAACAAATTCGTCCAGGAATGGATGATTTTATTGATATTCCAATATACCAAGGCGAACCGTTTACAAAAGCAGTTTTAAACAATCACGTTTCAACAATTCGTATAACAGGCAATGAACTTCCTTCATTATTAGCCGAAAATAGTATTGCCAATCTAACTATTGAAATAGATAGGTCAAATATTATGACAGGTAAAGTAAACTTTATTGACATTGATTTTGAAATGCCTTTTGAAGTAATTGCTAATGACTCTAAACTCACAGAAGCTTGGTTAAAAGAACAAGTTGAAGAAACCGAAGATAATATTGATAACCTTGATTCTAATAGAAAAGAAGAATTTAAAGAAAAACTAAACAAAGTCAAAAACATATTTGAAACTAAAAAAACTGAATCAGGAAGATTAGAAGCTCGTTCCGAACTTCAAAAACTTGCAAAAGAGGTTGAGCAAATTGAAATTCAAAATGAATGGCCAAAATTAGAAGAAACTTTGAAGGAAGAATTTTATAAATTAGAAGAGGTAAATAATGATTTAGGGAATGATAAAACTACACGAACTGTAAATCAATTTCGTTCGCAATTAGAAGAAGTTATAAAAGCAAAAGATGCAAAACTTGGAAATATTCTTTTAGAAGAAATCAATAGCTTTTTTGTTCAATTAACATTAATATATCAATTAATCGGATTTGTAAGACAACACAATGATAATTTCGGTTCATACAATTGGAAAGATAGTAGTAGAGCAAGAACGCTTCTAAATAAAGGTTTACAAATTATAGGAGAAAATCCAGATGTAGAAGAATTACATCCTATGGTAATCTCAATAATTGATTGTCTTGTTGATGAAGATAAACCAACTGATATTTTTGAAGGTTAAAATTATATATTATGAAAAGATTTATTTTAACATTATTCTTAGGTCTAATATTTGGTTTTGTTTCTTCTGCTCAAAGTTATTTAGGCTACGTAAATAAAACTGTAAACTTCAGAACTGAAGCAAACACAAGTTGTAAAGTTATTTCTTCATTACAGCAAGGAACAGTATTGTTTGTTATATCTAAAGATAAAGTCAACGGCTTTTATCAAGTTTTAGATATTGAAACAAATAAAGAAGGATTCGTTCATTCTAATTTTGTAAAATTAGATAGAATGCTTCCTAAGAATGAAGAAGGTATTTTTACACCAATTGGAAAGACTAGTTCCGAAAAACCTGTTATTAAAATTTACAACAACACAAGTAAAACACTAACATTAAAATTGAATAATGAAATATATTCATTCTCACCACAAGAACGAAAGTCATTAACATTATCTTCTGGTTCATATTCTTACAGAGCTTCTGCACCTGGAGTGTTACCTGACTATGGTACTGAATTGATGAAAAGCAGCTATGAGTATGAATGGAGTTTCTACATTTCAACAACTAAGAATTAAATGATTAACAAACAATACATATTAACCAAAGGACAAAGTATTGCGAATAAATACAAAATAACCTTCTTTTTAAAAAAAGGAAGTTATGCAGAAACATATCGTGTAAAAGACCAAGAAGGAAAAACAAAACTATTAAAGTTGTTTACCTATTCTAAATTAGATAGAACACAATTCAATGACAATGATGCTGTTTTAGAAATTGAGATTTTAAAGCAAATTAAACATCCTAATTTGGTAAAGTATTGTGATAATGGCGAATTGCTTTTAGAAAAACAAAAGTATGCTTTTGTAATTCTCGATTTTATTAGTGGCGAAACGCTAGCTGATAAAATGAAGCGAGAGCAAACATTCAATCCTTATGATGCAAAAGATATAATTTCAGGCGTATTAAATGGATTGAATTATTTACATAATCTTAAAAATCCAGTTATTCATAATGATATTACCAATCTAAATATTATGACTGACTTATCTGGTAAAGTCGAAATTCCAAAAATCATTGATTTTGGTTATGCTAGATATTTAAGTCAATCAAACAAAGATTTTTTAAAAGATGGTTTAAACCCATTTTATCAAGCCAACGAAAATTTTAACAAAGTATTTTCTGTGCAGAGTGATGTGTTTTCAGTTGGAGCTTTATACTATCATTTACTTTTTGGTTTACCACCTTGGTTTGTAGAAATATCAAAATACAAGTCCGATAGGATAAAATTAGAAGATGTTATTTTAGAAGAACGAAATAAAACTTTAAAATTTAACGATTCTGATATTAAAATTGACCAACAAACTGTAAATATCATAAGCAAGGCATTACAACCAAATGCAGAAAATCGTTTTAAAAATGTAAAAGAGTTTATTCAAGCTATCAACGGAGAAATTGAAATTAAACAAGTTTCTAATTCAAACGAAGCCGCCAAACCTAAATTAAAGAACATAAAAAATGGTCAAGGCTTTAAGGCTATTGCAGGAATGCAAAAACTTAAAGAAACCATACAATTAGATGTAATTGATGCATTAAACGAGAAAGAAAAATATGCCGAATATGGTTTAACAATTCCTAATGGAATGTTGCTTTATGGTCCACCAGGTTGTGGGAAAACATTTTTTGCAGAACGAATGGCAGAAGAAATTGGGTTTAATTTCTACCAAATAAAGCCTTCTGATATTCAGAGCAAATTTGTAAATCAATCGCAAGAAAATATTAAAAACCTTTTTGATGAAGCTCGTGAAAACGCACCAAGTATCATTTTTATTGATGAATTGGATGCTGTTGTTCCTAATCGTGATAATTCAAGTGTAAATCATATGAATACAAGTGCTGTAAATGAATTTTTAGCACAAATGAATAATTGTGGAGATGATGGTGTATTTATTATTGGAGCGACAAACAGACCTAATTCAATTGACCCAGCGATTTTAAGAGCAGGTCGTTTAGATAAAGTAATCTATTTACCACCACCAGATTTTGAAGCTCGTGAATTGATGTTTAAGTTATATTTAGAAAAACGACCAAGGGAAATTGGTTTAGACTACTCTACTCTAGCAAAATCTACAGAAAATTATGTTTCAAGTGATATAAAGTTTTTGTGTGATGAAGCATCTAGAAAAGCACTTAAAATGAAATCTAGAATTTCAAAAGGGATTCTAATCGAAACTATTGAACAAAACCGTCCTTCAATTTCTTTAAAAGAATTGAATAGTTATAAATCAATTAAAGCTAAAATGGAAGGCTTAACAGATAACACTAACCAAAGACCAACTATTGGTTTTAAAAACAACTAAAATGGAAACAATAAACTTTGACAAATTATTATTAAAGACTGCGTTTTCTTGTATGGCTTGTGATGGAGATATTGACAAGAGAGAAGTGAAATTGATAAAAAAATTACATAAAGAGAAAAAGACTTTTGGCGATATAGATTTTAATACAGAAATGGATAATTTACTAATCGCAATCAATAAAGATGGACACCAATTTTTAAAAGATTATTTTAATGAACTTACATCTTCTAACCTAACAGAAGCGAATGAATTAAAATTAGTAGAAGTCGCAATTGATACAATTAAAGCAGATGATAAAGTTGAGTATAGTGAAATTAAGTTTTTTAAAGTTATTCGCTCTAAATTAAAAATAGCTAATCAACCAATTCTAGATAAGCATCCTGACTTTGAAGATTATTTAGAACAAGACATTATCAGCGACTCATATTTATCAAGACTTCAAGAGGATTTTTTTGATACGCATATTTCGAATGAATTTGAGTTAATTAGCGAAATAGATAGCGACACATTTGATAGCTTAAAAGAAAGCAATGAAGAATAGCGGAACAATAATTAAAATTGCATTAGCAATATTATTGTTATTATGTTTATTAGATATGCCTTATGGATTTTATCAATTAGTGCGTTTTGCTTCACTAATCGGTTTTGGAATTTTAGCATATTTTGCAAGCGAAAAGGAAAGTAAAACAGAAATGATTATTTACGGAGGACTTGCACTACTCTTTCAACCGTTTTTTAAAATAGCACTCGGAAGAGAAATATGGAATATTGTGGACGTAATTGTCGGTATAGGCCTTATTGCAAGTTTGATAATTAGTAACATAAAAAGCCAACGCTAAAAGCCATACACATTTACAGTCGCATCATCCAAGCTTCACCAAAACTGTAAAAGAGTATGTCTTTGCCAACGCTCAATCCGAACTAAATAACAAACATCGGAAAACCAAGCTGAACGTGAAAGCACTATGCACAACAACGTGTATAAAACATAGCTATTACAGGCTTCCCGAAAGGTTTTTGTATACTTACAAAGTACGCCAAATTTTTTATTTGGTTATATTTAGAAAAGAAAATTAAACATAAAAATAAAAAATTCGGCTCGTGCTAAATCCGAAAAGTTAGCGTTTATTTATACGCTACGTTTCATACACAATACCGTTAGCTAACATTTGAGAATGAACAAACCAACAATATTTTTACTTCTATTTTTATTAATAGTTAGCTGTCAAAAAAAGAAAGACAAAATCGATTTTAAAAACAAGTTAAGCGGAAAAACCTTTGAAGATATAAATAACCCGTATTTTCCTAGAGATTTTGAATTCAAAGACTCAACATTTATCGCGTATCAATTTAAACGTAGACATGGTAATTATAAATTCATAGAAAAAGGAGATTCTACATTTATAATAATTGATGATCAACTAGGATATATTAGTGAAAATAGTGATGGGGATTTTGACCTTTTAATTATTGGAAAAACAATAGATGACACTCTCAGACTAAAGCAGAAAAAACCTAAATGGAGTTCGGAAAAAATCTATGGAGAATGGATTGTAAAAAGCAATAAAAAGTCCGAACAAAGTTCTGAAATGAGTTATTTATTGGAACCAAATAAAATATCATATTCGAGAAATGGCTTGGAAATTGAATCCGAAATTGAGATTAGTAAAACTCACGATTATGTTAACATGGAACTTGTGCATTCAGATAAAAAAACTGAATGTTTATGGAGAATAATTAGTTTAACAAATAACAAAATGATTATTGATAAGTCCACAATTAGTGGAGAATATTCATTCAGCACAGAAAATAATATTGAATTGACAAAAAAACGTTAGCTAACATCGCATAAAAATAATGCGTAGATTAGTGCTTAAACAAAGAACAGTGCATTTTTGCAACTTCTGATTTTCCTGCGGAAAATCCTCGCACACAAAAACGCACTATTCTTATACGTAACCGTATAGAAAGAGAGGACTCGTACGTGTAAGGGAACGTTATTCTAAAACACGTTATAGTTCTCCTCTTTTTCTATCTAAAGATATTTATTACAAACTAAAGAAACACGTTAGACAACATTTGAAGAGACAATTCCGAATTCAATAACACAATCACTGTATTTCAACTAGTACATTTAGTTTTTAGTAGAAAAACACGAAACCTATTAATTTTTATCTAAAAAATTAATTTAACTTGTTATCAATAAATGATGTGTAATTTAAAGTAAATTATAAGATATGAAAACTTGCAATTTAAAATGGATGCTAACTCTACTGTTAGCTTTACTTCTATTTGAATCATGTAATACTGATGATGACCAAATCAACACATATACAAATGAACCAGTTGTAACTGATACAACAACCCAACTTATGGTTGAGTGGAATGACCTATGGCTAAAACTAGATCGGTATTCTTTTGGAATGCGACCAAATGCAACAGCTAGAGCATTGGCATATATTCATCTTGCAGCTTATGAAACTGTAGTTAATGATATGACAGATTTCACTTCAAATACTTCTAGATTACAAACTTTAACCATTGATAGTGCTCAGCGTGCAAATACAATTGACTTAAACATTGCATTAAATACATGTTATGCTGAAGTAATGGATCACTTTATGTATAATACATCTAGTGAAATGGATGGTGCAATAGACCTGTTTAAAGTGACAAAAGAGAATGTGCTTTTACAAAATGTTTCTAATCAAGTACTTCAAGATTCCCGACAATGGGGAAACTATATTGCAGAACAAGTCATAGAATATAGCCAAAATGATGTTCAAGCAGAATCACAAATATTAGAACCACAGCCATTATCTTATGAGCCTACAATTGGAGAAGGTTTCTGGACTTATAGTGCTGATCAAGAAAGAGCCTTGTTTCCTTATTGGGAATCCGTACGCACTTTTGTAATCTCTTCTGATGAGACTTCTAGTACCCCTCCAATGGAGTACAATGAAGATTCTAATAGCGATTATTTTGCACAGATGATTGAGGTCTATACCATAAATAACACAGCTAAATTGGAAGATAATGAAGATTTATGGATTGCCGAGTATTGGTCAGATGATGTTGAAGGTCTAATGATGAGTCCACCTGGTAGGCAAATTTCAATTGCCAAACAATTAATTATTCAAAATGATTTAAGTCATGAAACATCTTTAGTACTATTACTTAAATTAGGCTTTGCGCTTAATGATGCAGCAGTATCTACTTGGGCAGACAAGTATAATTACATGGTTATGAGACCAAATGTATATATACAAGAGTTTATTGATGTCGAATATGAAACAAACCTTTACAGATTTATAAATTGGCCAAATCCATCATTTCCAAGCTATCCTTCTGGTCATTCCTGTTTTGTATCGGCAGCGGGTGGGATTTTTATTGATGTATTTGGTAATGATATAGATTTTACTGAACGCTCTCATGAAGGAAGAACTGAATTTAGAGGTACGCCAAGACAGTTTAACTCTATTAGTGAAATGGTAGAAGATGCTGCATTTTCTAGAGTACCACTAGGAGTACATATGCGAATAGATTGCACTGAAGGAATGCGACTGGGTTATGAAATTTCAGAAGCTATAAATGGTTTTGATTTATCAACTAATTAAACTTATATAAAAAACGTTGCCTAACATATCATTGTACTTTGCTAAGTATAGATAGAAAGCGCTCGGGTAATTTGAAAACATTCTATTTCATTCTTAGAATTACCTTGCCAAAGCTTTAATTCTACTTTCTGAGCATACTCACAAATAAGCTTAGAATCGCTCTTATCTGTCTTGATTTTTGATAGCTTCATCTGTATAAATCGTTTAACAGATAATGAATTCTCTACAGACAATTTTATACTAGACTCTAACAAATAATATGCTAATTGATAATGATAATAACCTGTAGCTTCCATTACACAATGACTATAAGTATTCTATAGTTTTGTAAACTTCCTAAAGCCTCCCACATTGTTTTTAAACTGATAGTAATTACCATCAGAATCGGTAACATCAAATACTAAATAACTAATGTCAATTCCAAAATATTTTATATCTTTATTCATAAGAAAATGTTTTTTGAAAGGACAATCTACGCGAGTTTCAACGACTTAAAAGCGAGGTCTTAAAGCCTCATAGAACTGTACGAAATCTGTGTAGAAAAGAGAGGTGATTTTCAATGTTGACGAGATCTAAGTCTCTGCGTTTATAATAACCTTAATTCTCTCTTTTGTGCTTTCTGTTTATTTATCTAATTTAAGGATAATACAAACTTAAGACGTGTATAATTAATTGCTAGTACTAGCCTACGTGGAAAATCCTGCGGATTGTCCACTGGTTCGGTTCATTTTTACTAATTTAGTTGCTTGACACGCAACGAAATCATACACAACACGTTAGCAAATATTTACAAAAAAATACTGGTCATAGAACGAACAAAGCCTTTCATCAAAAGAAACTTATGGTTAATATAACCAATTAAAATATTCAAACAAGAAAATACTACTTTTATAAAAATAATCAGAAATTATGAATTTCAAAAAATCAATTTCAATAAGCCTAATATTCTTTGCTGTGATAATTACAACATTAATTTCTTGTACCCAAGAAGAATTGGAACAGTTTATCCCGACTCAAGCAACTTTGTTAACGCCTACAAATAATGAATTGGATGTTAATAAAACACCTCATTTTAGTTGGGAACCTAGTACAGATAACAATGGAGATGACAATTTAATCACATATGATGTTTATCTATGGACTGCAAATCATCCAGAAACTTTAATTGCAGAAAATCTATCTGAGACGACTTTAAATGCATACCCAAACAATCTAATGAGCCTAACTACTGGAGAGACTTATTTTTGGAAAGTTATATCAGTAGACCAGAGTAGTAACGAAGCTTCAAGTGAAACTTGGAGTTTTACTGTAACAGAGTGTCCAACTTTAACATTTGACGGGAAAACATATATTACCATAAAAATTGGCAATCATAGATGGTTAAAACAAAACTTAAACTCTGCTAGTCACCCTATTGGTCACAGTACTTGTTATGATGATGAAAATATTAATTGTGCAATTCGCGGAAGACTATATGATTGGTATGCGGCAATGAATATTGCCGAACAAATACCTGGATGGCATTTATCGAGCGATGAAGAGTGGAAAGATTTAGAGCGAGCTCTAGGTATGGATGAAAGCGAAATAGATTATTCAGGAGTTCATCGTGGTGTCAATCAAGGAATTGGAACTCAACTTAAAATAGGAGGAACCAGTGGTTTTGAAGCGAGAAATGGAGGGTATGCAGCTCACAATTTTGCCACTGATGAATATACTTATTTATCTTTAAATGAGAGAGCTAGTTTTTGGACATCAACTGAAAAACCAAACTCCATTTATGTCTATTTTAGAAACCTCAAAACAGTTTCAGAAGGTATTGGCCGCTATGGTGGTGATAAGGAATTTTTGAAATCCGTGAGACTAGTAAAGGATTAGTAATAATAACATTTGCTAACACCATATATAATTTATTGCTGGCTTCTTGCCTACTTGCGAAAGTACTCGCGGACTTTCTTGGTCTGTAATTATTTACTAAATTAGTCGCTTAAAACACGCAACTAACCATACACAAAACCGTTGTGCTTCATTATCAGAAATCGCTAACCAATGATAAAATTCTTTAGAAAAATTAGACAAAACTTACTTTCGGAAGGAAAAACCGGAAAGTACTTCAAATACGCTATTGGGGAAATTATACTTGTAGTTATAGGCATTTTGATTGCTTTAGGAATTAATAATTGGAATGAAATCAGGAAAGAAACAATTAAAGAAAAGCAGATTATAAGCAATCTGCATCAAGAGTTTATCCAAAATAAACAAATTATTGAATCGATTAAGGATGGATTTAAATTAAGTTCAAACGCATGCTATACATTAATGAATCTATTGAGTGAAGATTTACTTGAACCGTCAGCCCAAAATATTGATAGTTTAATTTACTTATCACTTGAACACACACCATTTATTCCATCAAATAGTGTTTTTAGTGAGATTATTGAAGCAGGTAATATTAATTTAATAACTGAAGAATCTTTGAAGAAAAAATTATTCAAATGGTCTACAGAAATAGAGAATATTCAAGCAACATATTTAGTATTTGAAAAATGGATTGAAGATGGTTACCTACCATATTTGAGTAAAAAAATATCTTTAAAGAATTTAGATAAATATAGTCCTATGGCTTGGGATAAAAAATCAAAATTTGAATCAGATTATAATATTATTTTTAAAGAACGTGAGTTTGAAAACATCATTGACAACACACTATATCATCACTCAAAGATGACGAAATTATATGATAACGTTGAGTCTTTAATTAATGAAATTATCGCTCAAACTGATACTTTGAATAAAAAAAAACGAAAGCAAAAAAACGTATATAAAACATAGTGCGAGTTGTTTCTAAAACGAAAGTTCGGACATTTTACGAAGTCGCAAATTTAAAAATTTGGCTTGTGCTAATCCGAAACGAAACTGCCATTTTTCTGCACTACGTTTCATAAACAAACACGTTATGCTTCATTATGACAAACCACTAACCAATGATAAAATTCTTTAGAAAAATTAGACAAAAAATGCTAACTGAAAACAAATTCAGTAAATATTTACTTTATTCAGTTGGCGAAATTGTTTTGGTTGTTATTGGAATTTTGATTGCCTTATCCATAAATAATTGGAATGAGTCAAAAAAAGATAGAGTTCAAGAAATAAAGAATTTTAAAAACATTCAACAAGATATTCTTTTGGATACTGTAGATATTATGTACAATGTAAAATACCATAAATTGTTTCAAACATCGCAAAAACAATTGCTCAATTATCTACATAGTAAAGATTTACAACCTAAAGAGATTATAAAATATGAATTAGCCCTCGGAACTCCGATCTTTTTGACGCTTCATGAATCTTCATTTACGAACTTGAAAGATTATAACATCAATATAATCTCTAACCAAGAACTCAAAAAACAAATATCAAATCATTATGACAATATTTCAAAAGTAATGTTACGCGTGGAAAACGACCTTGAGCCTTATAAAACCTACATATTCCTAAAACCATATTTTTTAAAACATTTCAGTAATGTAAATAAAGTTTCCAAACTGGGAGATACTGAATTTAATAACGAAGATTATTACAATGCAGAAACGACTTTAAACACATTAATTTTAACAGATACTTTGGGTCTTAAAAACAACAGAGCGTTTAAAATTGACTTGGCAGAAAGTATAGCATATACTGGATTTAAAATAGACATGTACAAGCACTTATTAAAAGCTATCTATACGTTAAATGATTCCATAAACAACGAACTGAAAAAAATCGAATAAATTAATGATAAAACTGTTTCAAAACCTTCCACAGAAGGTGAAACCACCAAGTATTTAAAATATAGTATTGGAGAAATTGATTAAATAATTGCTAGCGGATTTCATAAAACAAAACACTTGTAATTAACTACCTTGGGACTGGCCGGACAGTTGCCGTTAGCAATATCTGCAACTAGCCATAGGCGTATTCCAAGATCAAATCCTAATTAAATTTCGTTTTTTTTATGCTGCATATTGTTGTAAAACAACATAAGCTGTTCCTCTTTTAACAACCGCAAAAGCTCTTGCTATTAATTTATTTCTAACATTATTAATAGCAAGCATTTTATCTTTCCCTTCGGCTAATTTTCTCTGATAATATAAGCATAAAAAACCGCTAAACAGATAAAAAAAATATGCTATTGGTGAAATTGTATTAGTTGTAATAGGTATTTTAATTGCTCTGCAAATTAATAATTAGAATCAATCTCAAAAAGAAAAGCAAATTGAAACACAATACCTAAATAACATTGTTAGAGACCTCAACCAGCAGTTGAATTCTATTGATGCCCAAATGCAAACGGAACAATCTTATTATAAAACTGCAAGCTATTTAATAGAAGATTACAACAAAGATCATGTATTTACTTTAGACAGTATCTTTTACAAACGTGCTAGTTACTTAGGTAATAGAAAAACATTTGTGATTACAGACCCAACCCATACCAATTTAATTTCTTCTGGAAAAATTAGTGTTTTAAAAAACCAATCTAATAAAGACCAACTTCTAAATTATTATAAAGAATTAGAACGTATTGAAAAAATTATTCAAAACAATAATTCTCTACAAATTGATCAGCATTATTTTGAAGCCTTATTAAAATTTGTTTATAATTATGAAAATCTGTTTGAAACATTTGGCAAAAACTTATCAAAATTTCCAGGTCATTTAGTAACACCTAACTACGAAACTGATATTCAAGAGATCTCTAAAAGTGTTATTTCAAAAGATGAAAATAAATTAGCATTAATGAATGCTATTACACTAAGATAATATTTTGCACTTGGTCATTATGAACTTTTGATAAGCGCAAGGTCTGATACAAAAACATTAATTGAAGAATTGAAACACGAATAACTTGATAAGATTTTATAGAAAAATAACGAAAGAACAATGTACAAAAAGAATAGCGTATTTATCGCTACAAGTTTAGATGGATATATTGCTGACAAAAATGACAGAATTGATTGGCTATATACTATCCCAAATCCAGATAATGACGATATGGGATACGTGGAGTTCAACACTAGAATTGACGCACTTGTTATGGGATGAACAACATTTGAAACCGTACTTAGATTTGATGTTGAATGGCCATATGATAAGCCTGTTTTTGTGTTGAGTAATAAACTAAAAGAAATACCTGAAAGCCATAAAGAAAAAGCATTTTATCACCTTTGCATAGATGGAAGAACTACAATAAGGGATTTTTTAAAAGAGGACTTTATTGATGAAATGGTTCTTACTACAATACCAATTTTATTGGGTGGTGGTTCTTCCTTATTTACGGAACTGCCAAACGAACTGAATTTTGAACTGATTGGAACAAAAAACTATCTGAATCAAATAACACAGAATCACTATAAGCGGAAAAAATAAAATACGAACTAGCAACAAAGTACATAATCTATTGCTAGTTCTAGTCTACTTACTAAAATTATAGCAAATTTTCTATTCGGTTTTTATTTCCTAAATTAGTTACTTAACTAATAACAAATGAACACGTTATCTGCAATAAATGGAAAAAGACTATTCGCACATTAAACTCCCTGCAAATGGCAAATGGCAAACTTTAATTGGGCCCATTTCAGGGTTAATTACGTTTGAAATTATCGCCTACGCTAAAGGAAAAGAAACAGAAGGAAAATACGCTGTATTACATTCAATAGCAACTAATGCATTCGGTTCTGGAAAACTAAATAATACTAAAACAAATTATGGTGATCGGTCGAATAGATTATCGCTGAAATGGATCCAAAACAAAGAAAAAAAACTATTCTATTCATTACAAATCAAAACTAATCGTAATTATGGTAATGAAGAAATAATTTTTATCAAGATGAAAGAACTATTAAATATTCAGCCTTATCAAGATTAACAAATACAGTATATAACAAATAGAATTTAAAATACTTTGCAAAAGCAAGGTGTTTTTTTGGCAAATAATTACTAACTTAGTTTCACATAACCTACTCTTTTAAAACAAATAAGAAACAAAACTACTACAACACACGTTGCGTTTTATGTTTAGTTATCCCAAATAAAGGCCATACATTTTAATAGAACATATTAAAAAATTGATAACTCATTAAATATAAAATTATGACAACAGAAAACAACATTAAAACGATTAAGGCTTTATACAACGGTTTTTCAACTGGAGATATGCCAACGGTTTTAGGGTTAATGCATCCTGAAATTGAATGGAACGAAGCTGAAAGTAATGCGCTTGCAGATGGAAATCCTTACGTTGGTCCAAATTCAATTTTAGAAGGCGTATTTGCACGTCTTGGAGCAAACCACGAACACTTTGGCTTGCAAGATGTAAAAGTCCATGGCATGAGTGATAACATGGTTTTAGCGACTCTAAGATATGATGGTAAAGTAAAAACAACTGGAAAAAGCTATAATGCTCAAGCTGCACATTTATGGACGCTTAATGCTGAAGGAAAAATTACTACATTTCAACAGTATGTTGATACTAAGAAGTTAGCAGATTCTGAAAAGTGATTTAGAATAACCAAACGTGTTAATAATAAACGGAAAACCGAATAAAGTAGGTCTAAAAATCAATATAATTATGAAAAAGTCAACCAATCAACTCACTTTAATTACGATATTTATTACATTATTTTTCACAATTCAAAGTTGCGAGCAAAAGGAAAAAGGATTAACCAAAGCTATTGAGAAAGAAGTAGTTGTTAAATCTGAAAAACCTGAATACTTTTTACTTAGACCAGAAGTGGAAAAAGCATATGGCTATTCGCATGCTATAAAAATTGGAAACGACATTAAAATTTCTGGTGCTGTAAGTATGGATAATGAAGGCAATCCAACTGCAATTGGCGATTTAGGACAACAAATGAAAAATTGTTATGCAGATTTAGAAAAAATACTAAAACACTATGGTTGCACATTTGATGACGTAATTGCAGAAAATATTTTTACAACCAATATGGCATTGTTTCTTGAAAATGCAGCTTACAGAAATGAAATTTACAAAAAGCAATTTCCAACAGGTTCTTGGCTTGGAGTTAAAGAATTAGCCATGCCAGAATTTATGATTGAAATAGAATTAGAAGTACATAAACCTGAATAATCTAAAACCTTATAAACAAAAACTTGCCAACTAGAATAATTACTAATTGGCAAGTTTTATGTTTTAAAACTTCTTAAAAACTAATCTACTTTTTTAGCTTCTTTTTTAATTTCAAAATTTTCGAAATCTCCAGCGTTTACAACGGTCCATTCATCAAATGTTTTAAAGTGTTTTTTAATTGCCTTATTAACATCTGCAACGGTAAGACTACTTACTTTAGCTTCAATATTTTGTTGAAAACTTAAATCTCTATCGTAATACATGTTGTTACTAATAACACCAGATAACTCGTTATCTTTTGCTCTAGCAACACTTTGTCCTTGAATCCAGCCATCTACAGCTGTTTTAAGTTCTTCTTGAGTAATACCATCTTTAATAAAACGAGCGATTTCCTCTCTAAAACCTAGTTGTACTTTTTCTGCATTTTCTGGTGCATAAATAGCATAAACCATAGCTGCAGAATTGTTATCGTTTTTATTATTATCTACATTTACTCTTGCTCCTGCTCCATAACTTACACCATCTTGTTGGCGCAAACGGTTTGCTATTCTAGAACTTATAAAACCACCACCTAAAATTTCGCCAGCCATTTGTAATGCAGCATAATCGTCGTCATATTTACTAGTTTCTATTGGTAAGGTTCCAAAAGAGATGGCATTCTTTTTATCTGGTGTTTTAATTTTTTGGTTTGCTGATTTATTTTTTTGATGCTTATCGCTAATAACTGTGTAAGGTAAATTAGACTTAAAGTCTTTAAACGCATTATCAAAATAGCTTTTTAAAGCCTGCTCGTCTATATTACCAATAGCAACTAAAGTTGCGTTATTGGAGATTCCATAAAAATTATTATAATACGCTTGAAGCTCTTTAACTGAAACTGCATTTATTGCTGCAACCTCTTCATCTATTGTCCAATTATAAAGTGGATGTCCTTTTTTATAATACTGGTTTAATAGTCCCATTTCTCTAATCGCTAAAAACTGTGGATCTGTTTTGTTTTGCTCTATAGCTGCCAAATCTTCAGTTTTAAGCTTATCTAGTTCTGTAGCATCAAACAACGGATTCTTTAACATATCTACCATTAAGGATAAGGCTTCTGTAAGATTTTCTTCTGTACTTGTAAGATTAGCAGTTATTTTCCCATTAGAACCACTAAAACTAATCGAAGATTTAATAGCACTTAATTTATCTTCAATAGCTTGTCTAGATTTACTTTTTGTTCCTTTATTCAACATTTTTGCGGTATAACTTGCTGCAAGCCCTTTATTCATGAGATCATTAACATTTCCTGTTCTAGAAGTAAAAGAAACGGTTACTGTTTTGCCTCGATTATTCTTTTTAATAAAACCATATGCTATTGGACTACTACTTAAAGTTCCTGTATTTAAAGTGCTTTGAATATTATCGAAAGACACATTAAAAACATCTCCTGCTCCCATGCTTTCTTTTCCTTTGTAGTTTGTTACTAAAGCCTCAATACCTTCTGTATGTTCTATAGATACTCGCATAGGTTTTTCTTCAGGAATAAATAAACCAACCGTTCTATTGGTTTTAATTAAATAGCGTTGTATTGCTGCATTTACTTTATCTGCTGTCATGTTTTCTACACGATCACGCAAAACAAATGCTAAACGCCAATCTCCTGCTCCAATAAACTCACTCATAAAGGTGCCAAATCTTGCAGAGTCTCTAAAAACATCATCTGCTTGTTTTAAAAACTTAGTTTTACCACGATTTACTTCTGTTTCAGTTACAGGATTATTTCCTAAATTATCTAATAAAGATAACAAGGTTGTTTCTGCTTCTGTTAATGATTTGTCTGAAGGCACATCAACATTTATGTACATAAAACCAGGTTCTTTTGTAAAAGGAGAAAACGACCAAAGGCTAGACGCTTTTTTTTCGTTTACTAATGCTTTATATAATCTTCCAGAAGGCTCATCGGCAAGTATTAACTCTGCAACTGCAATTGCTGCATAATCTTCGTGAGATACTGCTGGAGTATGATAAAGAGCAGATACTATTTGCAAATCTCCAACGCGACTTAATGTTACTCTTTTTTCTCCATCTTGAGCAGGTTCTATGGTTGGAACATCTTTTAAAGGTGCTCCTGAATTTTTAAGTACACCAAACTTTTTTACAACTTTGGCTAACATATTAGCTTCTTCAAACTTTCCTGTTACCATTAATACAGCATTGTCTGGTCTATAATATTTTTTATAAAATGCTTTTAAGTTTTCAATAGGCACACGTTCAATGTCTGAGCGATTTCCTATTGTAGATTGTCCGTAGTTATGCCATAAATATGCAGAACTAATTACTTTATCTACAAGCACACTTGAAGGTGAGTTTTCGCTCATTTCAAATTCATTTCGTACCACAGAAAATTCAGATTGAAGATCTTTTTCGGCTATAAAGGAGTTTAGCATGCGATCGGATTCCAAATCTAAAGCCCAATCCAGATTTTCTTCGGTAGCATTAAAGGTTTCAAAATAATTAGTACGATCGTACCAAGTAGTTCCGTTTGGTCGTGCACCATGTGAGGTTAATTCTTCTGGAATGTTTGGGTGATTTGGAGTACCTTTAAACACCAAATGCTCTAATAAATGCGCCATTCCTTTTTCGCCATAACCTTCGTGTCTAGAACCTACTCTATAGGTAATATTTACAGTTATTGTTTGTGCAGAATTATCTGGAAACAGTAGTACTTTTAAACCATTGTCTAGCATATATTCTGTAATACCTTCAACACTTGCTGTTTTTTTTATTTGCGATTGTACAGTAAAAGAAAATACTAATAGTAGGATTAAGGTTAGGGACTTTTTTAAAATTTGATTTATGTTTTTCATAATATAAAAAGTTGATTAATAGCACTTAAAGATATATAAAAAGACTTAATACGTTGCAAACCAAACACTCTATTTTACTGATTTTAAGCATTATATAATAAAATAAGTAATTATACGTAAGAAAACACATGTATAATTACTCTAATTGTAATATTATTCTTTCTAAGACTTTCTATTATTATTAATTTAGATGATTATTTGTATCTAAATACCTTAAACAACTTCCGTTTTATTACCTTATAGTTGTATTTTTGAGTTTAATTGAAGCACAACTTAACTAAGCCTATCGCTTTAAATGTGTACAATACAATAAGAACTCTTGGAACAATTTTTGCTTCAATATTAAAAGACAATATATCTTTGCAATAACAATGAAAAGCAGCGCCTTGAAACATATTAATTTAAATTGTATCCTTTTAGGTCTCTGCTTTGCTTTAAGCTTACATATTAATAGTTATGCCCAACAAGCTACTTTTCCTAATGTTCCTAAAAAAGTAGATAATGCAGAAAAGCAAAAAAACAATAAACCCATAGCCTTTAATGGAAGTGATGGTCCCTATATAATAAACGATTCTTTATTGTATACCATTACCTCAAAAAACAGGCTTACGGTCTCTCCATTTTTTAATAGAGATTCGGTAGTTGTAAGAGTAGATAATAAAGATAAAAACGCGTTTTACTTGTCTTTAAAAGATGAATATACAATTCCTGAAACAGTTTACAGCCTGCCAGAAAAAATGGTTATTATTTCAGACATTGAAGGTAAATATGATGCTTTTTCTAGTTTTTTATATGCAAATAAAGTAATTGATGAAAACCATAACTGGATTTATGGCAATGGTCATTTAGTTTTAGGAGGCGACTTTGTAGATAGAGGTAAAAATGTAACACAAGTACTCTGGTTAATATACAAACTTGAAGATCAAGCAAAAAAACAGAATGGTGTTGTACATTTTATTTTAGGAAACCATGAAATACTTAATTTTTATGGAGACCATAGATACAATCTTGGTAAATACATAAAAGCTGCACAGGAAATAAGCCAACTAGAAGACCAAAAAGAAGCGGTAAAGCATCTATACTCTAAAAATTCTGAGTTAGGTAAATGGTTAGCTACAAAAAATATTATTGAAAAAATTGGCCATTATCTATTTGTTCATGCAGGATTAAGCCCTGAAATTCTAGATTACAAATTAGATCTTGAGGACATAAATAAACTTGTTCGCTTACAATTTCACAGTTTAAAAAAATCAAAAGATAAAACGACTGATTTTCTTTATAGTACAAAAGGTCCTTTTTGGTATAGAGGTTTAGTTAAGACTAGGTTTCAATATGATAAAATAAAAGAGACAGAACTTGAGGCCATTTTAAAATATTATAATTCAGAAAAAATAGTAATTGGTCATACTCCAGTTAAAAAAATATCAACCGGTTTTAATGGTAGCGTAATCATGACTGATGTTCACCATGAAGACATTAAATTTACAGGTAAAACAAAAGGATTACTTATAGAAAATAATCAAGAATTCATTATCGACGATAACGCTATAAAAACACCATTACAAGACTAATTATAAAGTTTTAAAGTAAGTATCTAGAAAGAGTAATCTATCTTCTAAAAACAACTTTAAATAATTATAATGTTCCTTATTAGTTTCTTCATTCAACTTGTTTTTCCAAACCAATTGTTCGCGTTCGTAAACTTTTTCTTCAGTAAACTTAGCATAGACTTTATCAATTCTAGACAGTAAGTCTTCATTACTAAAAGCAGTAGTTCTTAATGCAATCCATCTTGCTTTTACTTTTGCTTTATAATTGTTTGGGTTAACTTCTAGCAATCTATTAAAAAGCCCATTCCCTAAAACATTATCTGTTATGCGCTCGCGTTTACCATCTTGAATAACACCTAAAACACCATCTAAATCCCATGGAGTAAAAAAGTAAGGCTCATCTTTATCATACTTTCCTAGGTAATAGTTTTTACCTAAATTATCGGTTGCTCTAAGTACATTTACAAGAAGATAATAGTCTATAGCGTTAGTAATATGAACCTCTTTTTCTATGTTTTTAGAAAATGCTTCATCTGTACCATTAACTACTAAACCCGTAAATTGAGATAAATTTTCGAAATCTGAGGTGTAATTTATAAAAGGATATTCCGTTTTCCAGCCATTCCAATGTGGGAAAATATTATTAAACTTAGCAGGAGACTTGCTAAAATCTGGTCCACCATCATAAGAATTAGCTTTGTATAATTTACCATTAATAATCTTACCAACATTCTTTTTAAGCTTTAATTGTTTTCTATCTACAGATTCTGAAAACTGATAAATGCCAAAATATTCGTTGTTTTTAAAAACTTCAACATACTTTACTTCGAACCCACTTTTTGCTTTAGGTTCTTTTTCTGCATAATAAGGTTTATGAATTTTTGTCCATAAATTAGTTGCTATATGAGACCGTAAACGCAATGGCTCATTATACATACCATCTAAAATCCAATCATCATCAGATCGCATACCTTTAAACTTTACATCTTTTTTTTCTTTGGAAACACCATCTGTCCAAAACTCTAAATCGAAAGATTTCTTTGGAAAACCTAACGATAAATTACCACGTTGCCTAACTCCTATTACACTTTCAAGGTATTCGTTATTATTAAAATAGGTAAAATAACCTGGTATTTTTGAATCACTATTAATAGTAGAAGTATCAATAGTAATATGTATTAGCGGTATTTTAGAAATATATAAAACGTAGTCTTCTCCATTTGTAACACTTACACCTTCAGTATATGATAATTGGTTTGAGGCTTCCTTTAACTTAAAATTTTTATTAAATTTTATAGTAGTAATCTTTTTATTTATTGAAACAATGGAATCTAAATCCTTTTGATGCCAAACAATAATTTTATGCTTTGTATCAATTCCATAACTTCCTTTATCTGCAATAATTTCTTGTGCAAAACTATGTACTCCATAAAGTAACGTGCAAATTATAAGCAGACTATATGATAATTGTTTCATTTTAAAATTGAGTTTCAGGTAAAAATACCGAATAAATACTTTAACCTAATGTTCTGTTTAAATAATACAAATTCTATGCCTTAATTAACTTATTTCTATCTCTTTTGGCTCTATACTAGACAACAAAAGGCATAAATAAAGAAACAACTTATAAAAGCTAACTTTTAAGTTTAAGCAACTGTTAACAACTTCCGTTTTCTAAACCCATAAATAATTGTATTTTTACGTCTGGACTTTTAAACGAAAGCTCTCTAATAAAACCAAATCAATTAATGGGTAAAATAATAGCCATTGCCAATCAAAAAGGAGGCGTTGGAAAAACAACGACTTCAATAAATCTAGCAGCTTCTTTAGGTGTTTTAGAGAAAAAAGTATTACTTATCGATGCAGATCCACAAGCGAATTCTACCTCTGGACTAGGCATAGATGTAGAAACTGTAGAGATTGGAACCTACCAACTTTTAGAGCACACCAACACTGCTAAAGAAGCGATAGTAAAAACCAATACACCAAACTTAGATATTATTCCTGCTCATATAGATTTAGTTGCTATAGAAATTGAGCTGGTAGATAAAGAGGATAGAGAATACATGCTAAAAAGAGCATTAGAGCCAATAAAAGATGATTACGATTTTATAATTATAGACTGTGCTCCTTCTCTTGGTTTACTAACACTAAACGCTTTAACTGCTGCAGACGCTGTAATGATACCTATACAATGTGAGTATTTTGCACTAGAAGGTTTAGGTAAATTATTAAACACCATTAAAAGTGTCCAGAAAATACATAATGCAGAATTAGACATCGAAGGCTTATTATTAACCATGTACGATTCGCGTTTACGTCTCTCTAATCAAGTAGTAGAGGAAGTACAAAAACATTTTAACGATATGGTTTTTAAAACCATAATACAACGAAATGTTAAACTTAGTGAAGCACCAAGTTTTGGTGAAGACATTATTAATTATGATGCCTCTAGTAAAGGTGCAGCAAATTATTTAAGTTTAGCAAAAGAAGTAATAAATAAAAACTCCTAAGCAATGGCGAAGGCAACAAAAAAACAGGCTTTAGGTAGAGGACTTTCAGCTTTACTAAAAGACCCAAGTAACGATATACAATCTGTACAAGATAAAAATGCAGATAAAGTTATTGGTAATATTGTGGAATTAGAATTGGATTGTATTGAGATGAATCCGTTTCAACCACGTACTAGTTTTAACGAAGAAACCTTACGCGAATTAGCATCTTCTATTAAAGAACTTGGTGTAATACAACCCATAACGGTAAGAAAATTAGGATTCGAAAAGTATCAATTGGTTTCTGGAGAACGTCGTTTTCGTGCTAGTAAATCTATAGGTTTAGAAACAATACCTGCATACATACGTATAGCAAACGATCAAGAAAGCCTAGAAATGGCATTGGTAGAAAACATCCAACGTCAAGACTTAGATCCTATTGAAATTGCATTATCGTACCAACGTTTAATTGATGAAATTCAATTAACACAAGAACAAATGAGTGATCGTGTTGGTAAAAAACGTTCTACAATTGCAAACTATTTACGCTTATTAAAACTTGATCCAATTATTCAAACAGGAATGCGTGATGGCTTCTTGTCTATGGGTCATGGTCGTGCAATTATTAATATTGAAGACCAAACAATACAATTAGATATTTACGAAAAAATATTAGCTAATAAATTATCTGTTCGTGATACAGAAGCATTAGTAAAAAACTATAATGCTACAGACGAAGTGGTTGTTCCTAAAAAAGCAACTAAAGAAGAATTGCCAAAGTTTGTTAAAAAAGGAGTAGCCGCTTTTTCTGAATACTTTGGACATAAAATAGACGTTAAAGTAGCTAGTAATGGTAAAGGAAAAATAACAATTCCTTTTCATTCTGAAGAAGATTTTAATCGTATTAAAAAGTTAGTTGAAGGTGACAAATAAACTACTTATATCCATCTTTTGTTTACTACTTAGTCTTTCCGCTTTAGCGCAAAAAGACAAAAAAAAGATAGAGGAAAAGAAAGCAGAAGACAAAAAGGAACAAACAAAACAAAACGTTGAAGGGTTAGTTATTGTACCTGCAGATTCTGCTTTGGTACGTAAAGAAATAGATCCATTACGTCCATCTAAGGCTGCCTTCTACTCTGCTATTTTACCTGGTTTAGGTCAAGCTTACAACAAGAAGTACTGGAAAATCCCTCTTGTTTATGCAGCACTGGGAACAGGTGTTTATTTTTACATAGATAACAACAAACAATACAAACGCGTACGTGATGCTTACAAACGTAGATTAGCAGGTTTTGAAGACGACGAATTTCAAGATCGATTAACAGATGATGGTTTACGTGAAGCACAAAAATCGTTAAGAAGAAATAAAGAATTATCGCTTTTAGTAACTATCGGTTTATATGCTTTAAATATTATAGATGCCAATGTAGACGCGCATTTATTACAATATAATGTAGATGAGAATTTAAGCTTTAAACCACATTATAAAATTGATGAGTTCGATAAAAAAGGAACTGTTGGCCTGACCATGAGTTTTAAGTTGGATTAGTAATTGCACTTCGACTGCGCTCAGTGTGACAAAAAAAATAGATTTCTGTATAAACACAGAAACAAAATATTAATAAAATTTCCAATGTCTCGGAAACTAAAATTTATAATTTTTGATGAAAATCGCTTTACTAGGCTATGGTAGAATGGGAAAAACAATTGAAACCATTGCTTTAAGTCGTGGACACAAGATTGTAATTAAAACTTCCGAAACCGTAACTTCTGAAATAACAAAAGCAGATATTGCTATAGACTTTAGTATTCCAACTGCTGCTTTTGGTAATATTTCTAACTGCATTAATAATAATATACCTGTAATTTCTGGAACTACTGGTTGGTTAGATCATTATGATAAGATTGTTGATTTGTGCCAGCAAAAAAAAGGAGCATTTATATATGCTTCAAATTTTAGTTTGGGTGTCAATATCTTTTTTGAATTGAATAAAACCTTAGCAAAAATGATGTCTGCTTTAGAAGATTACAATGTTAGTCTTGAAGAAATTCATCATACAAAAAAACTTGATGCACCTAGTGGTACAGCTATTTCTTTAGCTAAAGATATTGTAGAAAACCACAACCAATTCAACTCTTGGCAATTAGATGCTAATGAAGAAAAAGTACTTCCTATTACTGCAAAACGTATCGAGAACGTACCAGGAACACATAATATTACTTACAAAAGCGAAGTAGATACCATTAAAATAGAACATATTGCACACAGTCGTCAAGGTTTTGCTTTAGGAGCTGTTGTAGCTGCAGAATGGCTTATTGGAAAAACAGGTGTTTATACAATGAAAGACGTGTTAAATATTAGTTAACTAAAAATAAAAATGTAACATTTGCGAAAGCAAAACCACTAATAGACTTTATTAACTATTAGTACAAAATATAGATTATGAACGGAACACAATGGATTATATTCTTCTTGATTATTCAATTAATTCACGGATTAGCCACTTGGAAATTATATATAAAAGCAGGTCGTAAAGCGTGGGAAGCCTTTGTTCCTGTTTACAATGCTGTTATTTTAATGAAAATAATTAATAGAGAATGGTGGTGGACTATCCTACTCTTTTTACCTATTGTAAACCTTATTATGTTTCCAGTTATTTGGGTAGAAACAGCAAGAAGTTTTGGAAAAAACTCAAGATTAGATACTATTCTAGCTATAGTAACTTTAGGTTTTTATAACTTTTACTTAAACTATGTTGCAGATGTTAGTTATGTTGCAGACAGAAGTTTAAAAGCAAGAACTAGCGCTGGAGATTGGATAAGCTCAATTCTTTTTGCAATTGTAGCAGCAACTATTGTACATACTTATTTTATTCAGCCATTTGTTATTCCTTCTTCTTCATTAGAAAAAACATTATTAGTTGGAGATTTTCTTTTCGTTAGTAAATTTCATTATGGAGCAAGAGTACCAATGACAACGGTTGCTTTGCCAATGGTACACGATTCTGTTCCGAAGACAAAAATGAAATCTTATATATTTGACGATAAATACGAAGAACGTAACACTTCTTGGAAAAACAAACTACAATTGCCTTATATGCGATTGCCTGGTTTCCAAAAAATAACACGAAACGAAATTGTAGTTTTCAATCAGCCTGCAGATACATTGTTGGACATGAATGATTTTACACCAGACCGAAATTACTACAAACCAATTGATAAGAAAACTAATTTAGTAAAACGTTGCGTTGGTGTTCCTGGTGATAATTTAGAAATAAGAGAAGGTCATGTTTACATAAATGGAGAGCAAAATATTTTGCCAGATCGCGCGCGATTACAGTTTTTCTACACTGTAAAAACTAATGGAGATATTAGACAGTTGTTTAATAAGTATGAAATTACCGAAAGTAGCGCTAATGAAACGTATTACATTGAAAACAAGTATTTAGACGATCCTAAAATTAAAGATTTTATAAACGCTAGTACAGATGTAAATTTAAATATAATAAAAAGAGATTCGCTAAAAACAGAAGTCTCTGGTCGATTAAATCAGCGTTTTTTCAATCGCTTAAAAATGACTGTTGCCAATACCAATTATATTGGTAACATGACTGAAGAATTAGCTGCGAAAGTAGCAAAAGACCCAAGCGTAATCTCTTTAGAGAAAGTAAACTCTGAAACTCCAGATGCTCGTTTATTTCCTCAAGATTCTGAGTATAGTTATACAGCAGATAACTTTGGACCAATTTACATTCCTAAAAAAGGAGAATCTTTAGATTTAACTATAACAAATTTCCCATTATACAAACGTGTAATTGGAGAATACGAAAGAAATACAATTACGTCTCGTGGAAACCAAATTTTAATAAATGGAGAAGTTGCAACAAACTATACCTTTAAACAAGATTACTATTGGATGATGGGAGATAATAGACAAAACTCAATCGATTCTAGATATTGGGGATTTGTACCTTTCGATCATGTCGTTGGGAAACCTGTTTTAGTATGGATGAGTTTCGATACTATTAAAAAGAAAGTACGTTGGGATAGATTGTTTACTACTGTACATGGAACAGGTAAATCTACATCTTACTTAATACCAGTATTGGTTTTAATTGCTGGGCTTATAGGTTTTAATCGCTTTAGAAAACGTAAAAAAAAATAAACCATGGATAATTCGCTACTAGAAAGCTTATTAAAAGCACTTGAGTTTTCTCCAGAAAATAACGAGTTACGTTTTCAAATTGCAAAGATTTATCTCAATAGTTTTAATTATACTGAAGCTGAAAAACATCTTATTTCTCTGTTAGACAAAGCTAATAAGAAAGAGTACAAGTATTTATTGGCTAAATGTTATTACAATCAAGAAAAATATAATTTAACCGAAGTTATACTAGAAGAACTTACAGAGAATAGCAATGACATAGACCATCTCGAATTGTATTGCAGCGCATTACTAAAGCTAGAAAATCATGCCGAAGCATTATCTATTTATCAAACGATTTTAGAAATAGATAATAGATATTATAATCCTGATTTCGAGTCGGTTTTTAAACTTGCAGTTACTAGTGAAGTTGACGATTTTATTGACGAAGATGCACTTTCCATGCTAAAAAAACCAGACGTTAATTTTAGCGATGTTGGTGGTATGGAAAATGTAAAAGAAGAAATAGATTTAAAAATTATAAAACCACTACTCCACAAAGATTTATATAAAGCTTACGGAAAAAAAATTGGAGGTGGTATTTTGCTTTACGGTCCTCCAGGTTGTGGAAAAACGCACATTGCAAGAGCAACAGCAGGAGAAATTGATGCCAATTTTATAAATATTGGTATTAATGATATATTAGATATGTGGTTGGGAAATTCAGAAAAGAACCTTCATGAAATTTTTGAAACTGCACGCGAAAATAAACCATGTGTTATTTTTATAGATGAAATTGATGCACTTGGAGCCAATAGAAACGACATTAATAAAACAGCAGGACGCACAGTAATAAACCAGTTTCTGTCTGAGTTAGATGGTATAGATTCAGATAACGATGGTATTCTTGTTTTAGGAGCCACAAATGCACCTTGGTATATAGATCCAGCCTTTAGAAGACCTGGCCGTTTTGATCGTATTATTTTTGTAGCGCCTCCAGATGAAAAAGCTAGAGAATCTATTTTTAAAATTCAGTTAGAAGGAAAACCAACGGAAGACATAGATTTAAAACAATTAGCTAAAAAAAGCAAAGAATATTCTGGTGCAGATATTAGCTCTAGTATTGATATTGCAATAGAACAAAAGTTGCTAGAATCTTTTAAAGATGGTATTCCAAAACCTCTAAAGACAAAAGATATTATTAAAGCTTTTGGTAAAATGAAACCTTCAACAAAAGAATGGTTTGGTTCTGCTAAAAACTATGCTCTATATTCTAACGATTCTGGATTGTACGACGACATTCTTACTTATTTGAAAATAAAAAAATAATGGAAAGCCCTAATCTACAAAGAGGTCTGCAGTTATTTGAGTTAGGACGATTTAAAGAGTCTATTCCATATTTTCAAAATGCTATAACAGAGAATGCCGAAGACTTTAATGCAAAATATTTTTTAGCACAATGCTACTTTCAGTTAGATAATATCGACAAAGCCTTTACTGTAATTACAGATTTAAGAAAAGACTATCCTAACGAAGCTGAGATATACTTTTTACTGTCACAAATTTATCTTCATGAAGATAAGCTTAAAGAGGCTAATGAAAATGTAGATAAAGCATTAGAAATTGATCCAGATGACGAAAATCATTTTGGACAGAAAGCTTATATTCTTATAAATAGTAAACAATTTGAAAGCGCTTTAGATTTTGCAAACGAAGGTTTAAGAATCAATTCTAAAAACACCTTTTGCTTAAACGCAAGAACAACTGCACTTACCAAATTAAACCGAAAAGATGAAGCTGCTTCATCAATAGAGAATCTTCTTAACGACAACCCAGAGAACGCTTACTCTCATGCTAATGTTGGTTGGTCTCATTTAGAAAGTAATAAGCCTAAGGAAGCTTTAAAACATTTCAAAGAGGCTTTAATGCTGGATCCTAATTTAGATTATGCTAGAAGTGGAATGCTTACTGCTATGAAATCTAAAAATAAAATTTACAATCTCTATTTAAGATATTCTTTTTGGATAAGTAACAAGTCGCAAAAAAACCAATATATTTTTATAATAGGTTTATATATTGCCTACCGCCTTTCTTTAAAATTATTATCGGCAAGCGGATTAACAATTATGGCAATTCCATTAATAATTGCTTATTTATTATTTGCATTAGGCAGTTGGATTATGGATCCTTTGTCTAATATGATTTTGATGTTCGATAAATTCGGAAAATACCTTTTAGATAAAAAAGACAAATTAAGCGGACAAATTATGTTTGGCCTTTTAATAAGTGCATTGCTATTTTTTGGAGTCTACTTTATTCTTAACGATCCGCTTTATGCACTAATTAGCGCTGCTTGTTTAGCTGCAATATTGCCTTTAACACGTGCTGCACTATCAGATACTGAAAAGTCTGAAATTATTAACTATATTTATGGAATAGCCATGATATTAATCGCCATTTTTGGAACATCTTTAGGTTTCGAATTTGGAACAGTTGCAACAGCTGTTGGTATTCTATTTATTGCCTACACTTGGTTAGGTAGCTTTTTAACAAAATAATGACAATATTACTCCATCCTACATATTTCCCAAGCATTGCAACTTTTGTTGCTATTATAAAAGCAGATGCTGTTGTTTTGGAAGTTTACGATAATTACCAAAAGCAAACCTATAGAAACCGTTGTTATGTTTATGCTGCAAATGGAAAATTACAATTAAGTGTTCCTGTTGTTTTTAGCCAGAAAAATAGACAAAAGTATAGCGAAGTTAAGATTGCCAACGATTACAAATGGCAAGACAATCATTTTAAATCTTTAGAATCGGCCTATAGAACCTCTCCTTTTTACGAGTATTATATAGATGAATTAAAACCACTTTTCGCACAAACGTTCGATACTATTTTAGATTTTAATCTAAAATGCTTTGAAGTCATTTGCGAATGCCTTCAGCTTGAAATAAATAGTTCTAAAACTAAACTTTTTGAAAAAGAACCCAAAGATTTAAAAGATTACAGAGGCTTAGTAAATGCTAAAAAAGAAAATATAATTACCTTAGAACCTTACACTCAAGTGTTTTATTCTAAACATGGCTATATTAATAATTTAAGCATATTAGATTTACTTTTTAACGAAGGACCTAATGCTATTAGTTATTTAGAATCTCAAAACATTCTATAATGATGCAACCATTCTTACATTATGGTATTCATTTTTTACTGCCTTTAGCAATAGCTTTATACTTTTTTAAATCACAGTGGAAAAAGGCTTACTTAATAATGATTTTGGGTATATTAATTGACTTAGATCACTTGTTAGCAAATCCTATATTTGAAGCCAATAGGTGTAGTATAAATTTTCATCCGCTACATAGTTATTACTTAATTCCTTTCTACTTGCTTTTAGTGTTTCCGAAAAAAACAAGATGGATAGGCTTAGGTTTATGTATTCATATTTTAGCAGATGCTGTAGATTGTTGGATGATGAGCTGATAACACTTAGCATTTAACAATAAAAATTGATAATTGTTTATTGATCACTGAACAAGACTAACCTTCGTCATTATAGGATAATGATCTGAATACTGGACATCGTAAGTTTTAAAACTATTTACTTTAAATGCAGGATCTGCAAATATAAAATCGATACGCATTGGAAAGAACTTAAAGTTATACGTTCTACCAAAACCATTTCCAGCTTCTTTAAACGTGTCTTTAAAATCTGCTCTAACCTGTTTATAAACATAAGAAAAAGCTGTGTTATTAAAGTCTCCACAGATAATTGTTTTATAACTACACTTGTTTTTGTGCTTTAAAAATAATTCGGATTGAAACTGTTGCATTTTAAAAGACTCTCCTACTCCATTAAATAGTTTCTCGGATTCTTTGGTCGTTAAATTTTCAACTTTTGGATCGATACGTAGTGACTGTAAGTGTAAATTATAAATTCTAATAGTGTCCTTATCTTTTACGATATCAATATAAATAGCATTGTTAAAAGTATTAGGAAATTCTACCGAACCAGAATTTATTATTGGATAATTTGAGAAAATGGCTTGTCCGTAATTTTTCTTTTTACCAAGTAGCTTTTCATATTTATACTTGTAAAAACCTAATTTAGTGCTTTCTCGTGGATGGTATTCTTGTAAAGAGAGAATATCTGGTCTTTCTTTTTTTATAAAACCAACTAGTTTTTCCTCGGCATCTTCATTAGGAATCCATTTATAGAGATTAAATAATCTCACGTTGTAATTCATAATAGAAATATTGTTTATATCCTCTATTGTTTTAGATTCAGAAAACTTATACAAAGAACCAAAAATAGAATACCCAATAGCTAAAATGAGTAACGATAATAAAAGTTGTTTTTTTATTTTAACTAGCCAATAAACAAAGAATAAGACATTTAAAAGTATTAAAATTGGCACACCTAAACCTAACACAGACAGGGCTGCAAACGTTTTTGGTGGTAGTAATGGTAAGATATAAGACAACAGTAAAATAAATGCCACAACAGAGTTGAAGAAGAACATTATTTTCTCGAAAAATTTTAATTTCCGCATTTTACTTTCCGGCTTTAAATAGATATTCTTTTTCTGCAGCAGAAAGACTTTCGTAACCGCTTTTACTTATTTTATCTAAAATAACATCTATTTTCTTTTGGTTATTAAACTCGCTAAACTCGCCTTTAGTATAACCACCAACTTTAGATTTATCTTTATAAACTGTTTTAAGGTTTCCTTTTTTCCTAGGTTTAAACCAACTAGTGATAGTAACTAATAATCGTTCAAAACCTTTTCCAATGTCATTTCCTTTTACTAATTGTTTAGTATAAATATATCCAAAAACAGCTCCTCCTAAATGAGATAATTCTCCTCCTGCATTTGCATAAGGTATTAAAGCTATAAATGAAATAAGATACAATACTGTTAGCACCCAAAGCTTAAGCTGAAACACACCGAACAAGTTTAATACATAGTTTGGAGATTTAGTGGTTGCACCAACCAAAACTGAAAAAACAGAAGCAGAAGCACCTAGTAATATCGCAGATTCATCTACCAAAGCAGGTAAGAGATTATACGAGACAACAAATACTAAACCACCTACTAAACCACCAACAAAGTAGTAGTTAATAAGTTGTTTTACAGAAAAGAAGGTTAAGAATATACGTCCGAAATAATACAAAGCAATCATGTTTCCTAAAAGATGCCAAAAACTAGTATGCATAAAAGCATAAGTAAGAAACGTCCAAGGTTTAAATATAAGTTGATTTAAATCTTCGGGTAGCGCTAAGTAATCTTGAAATAATAATAAATGTGATTTTGTTGCTAAAAAATAGACTGTATTTAAAAGTGCTACAACAGCAAAAACACCAATGTTTACGAAAATTATTTTTTCGTGAACAGACGCTAAATTATACTTGTATTTTAAATCTGAAAGCAAACTCATTAATTAGCTCTATTTTTTTTGATTAGTTGTTTCTTCCAATACCACATCATAATAAATCCTGTAATTGCGCCACCTATGTGTGCCATGTGCCCAACATTTGTAGAACCTACTAATGGCGTTCCTGTTAAAACTGCAGAAACAACATCTCCCGCTACATAAGCCATAACTAAATATTTAAGCTTAATAGGAATTGGAGGAAACATTAGCATAAACTCTACATTTGGAAACAAATAAGCCGTTGCAACAGCAACACCCATAACTGCACCAGAAGCGCCTAAACTAATTTTGTTAAAATTAGTAACTAAGTTTTTAAAAGAGTTCTCTGTTAATAATGACTCCCAAGCAGGATAATACTTTCCTTGACTTAGCGTAGACATTATATCTGTTTTGTTAAAACCTGAATTAGTTAATGTATTTATTGCCAATTCTATTTGTATATAATCTACTAAAACACTTAAAATTACTGCTCCTAAACCTGCAGAAAAATACAAAATTATAAACTTATTCTTTCCTATCGCCCTTTCTAACAACGTCCCAATAAAAATAAGCATTAGCATGTTAGACAATAAGTGCATGAAGTCTAAATGCATAAAAAGGTGTGTTACTACCTGCCAAATATGGAAATCGTTATTTAATGGATAATACATAACCATCCATTTGTTAAACAAGGTTGTATCTCCAAGCGTAATTGATGCTACAAAAAATATAACATTAATAATTACAATATGCTTTATTACTTCTGTTAACTTAATCATTACACAAACTTTTTATCCAACTCGTCTACAGTCATTGTTATAAATGTAGTTCTATTAGTTGGCGAAACATTAGGTTCCTTACATGCAAAAAGTGAATTCACTAAATGCTCTTGTTCCATAATTGTTAAGCTTTGTCCTGTTTTTATTGCTAAACTCTTAGCTAAAGACTTGGCAAGCAAATCTGTTGGACTAAAGTTACTATCTGGCACTTCGTTTTCGACATCATTAATAAGTTGCTCTAAAATAATAGACACCTCACTTTCTGGAACACTTACAGGCACTCCAGAGATTTCAACAAGTTCTCCTTTTATGGTCTGAAAAATGAAACCTGTGTGTTCTAAATCGGTTTTTAACTGATTAATAATCTCAATCTCTTGCGGTGAAAAATGAAGTTGCAATGGAAACAATAGTTGTTGACTCATTGCTTCTTTAATTGTCATATTCTTCAAGAAATCTTCATACAACACACGTTGGTGTGCACGATGTTGATCTATTAACAACATACCAGATTTTATAGTACTTACAATGTACTTATTATGAAACTGATACGTGCTTTGCTTCTTTTCTACTTGATTATCGTTATCAAAAATCGATTCGTTTTTAGCTGCACTCTCAAAATGTACTTCGCTAAAATCTTGCTGTGTTTGCGTGCCTTTAGATTCTAGACCTACATACAAACCTTCCCAATTTGAACTTGAAGGTTTTTTATAAGAACTACTAATTACAGGTCCACTATTACTAGATTGTTTTTCCTCTCTAAACGGATTAAAACTTCTATCGATTTCTACAGAAGGCTCTCCTTTTTGTTGATAGCTGTATGGTGTGTCTAAATTTGCATCGCGATCAAAATCTAAAACTGGTGCAATATTAAACTGTCCTAAACTGTGTTTTACTGCCGAACGTAAAATGGCATACAAAGTATGCTCATCGTCAAACTTAATTTCAGTTTTAGTAGGATGAATATTTATATCTATAGTTTGTGGATTTACCGTTAAATTTAAAAAGTAACTAGCGTGTGCTCCATCCTTTAAAAGCCCTTCAAACGCTGAGCCAATAGCATGATTTAAATAAGCACTTTTTATAAATCTATCGTTTACAAAAAAGAATTGCTCGCCTCTCGATTTCTTAGCAAATTCTGGTTTACCAACAAAACCTGAGATTTTTAACACTTCGGTATCTTCATCTACTGGAACTAGTTTTTCGTTTGTTTTTGTTCCAAAAATATTTACAATACGTTGTCTGTAATTACTTTCTGGAAGATTGAACGACTCACTTCCATTATGATACATAACAAATCCAATATTAGGATGCGCTAATGCTACACGATGAAATTCGTCTATAATATGACGTGTTTCTACAGTATTCGACTTTAAAAAATTACGTCTTGCAGGAATATTATAAAACAAATTCTTTACTGAAATCGACGTTCCTTTTGGTGTCACCACAACCTCTTGGCTGTTTACAGTACTCCCTTCAATTTCTATGCAAGTACCAACATCTTCGTTTTCTTGCTTTGTTTTTAATTCTACATGTGCAATCGCTGCAATACTTGCTAATGCTTCTCCTCGAAAACCTTTGGTATTAAGTTTAAAAAGATCGTCTGCTGTTCTAATTTTAGAAGTCGCATGACGCTCGAAACTTAGTCTCGCATCTGTAACGCTCATACCTTTACCATTATCGATAACTTGTACAAGTGTTTTTCCTGCGTCTTTTATAATAAGTTTTATTGTGGTTGCTCCAGCATCAATTGCGTTTTCCAGTAATTCTTTGACTACAGAAGCTGGTCGTTGTACAACTTCTCCTGCAGCAATTTGGTTTGCAACATGATCTGGTAATAATTGAATAATATCTGCCATTTACAGCTTAGAAAAATATAGTGAGATCGAAATCGATTATAAAAAGAAAAATAAGCACTAAAACCGAAATAATAATTAATACACGTCTATTAACTGCTTTGTCTGGTGAATTTTGAAATTCATCTACAGCTTTTACCAATCTATTTTTAACATTACCTGAAGCCTCTAAAGTAGAACGTTCGGCATCAAATTTACCTTTCATAGCAAACGGACTCCCTTCTCCTTTATAAAAACGTGGCTTATAATTATAACGCTTATTTTGTTTTAGTTTAAATCCCATAACAATTATAGTTTATATTCTAGATAGTACATGACTGCAATAATAATGCCTAATAATAAGATTAATAACGGTAAACCTACTTTACGTTTTCCTGCACCAGTTTTTCTAGTGCGTTTCCATTCTGAGGTTATCTCACTTTTAGTGTCAGATTCCGTTTTTACATTCTTGATTTCATCTTTAGAGAATCTAGAATTATAATTAAACGTTTTGTTTTTTCTTTTATTAAACACAGTGTTATTTTATACTATTGAAATACACTCAAAAGTACTGAAAATACAGAAGAAATTATATAATGAAATGCTAAAATTGTTAACAGATATATTTCTCGTAAATACGAGAAGAAGCAAAGTCTACTCCTATGTGCTTACATTTTATAAAAATAAAATCCTGAAATTAACAACTAAAACCGTGACTGAAAACTAAGTACCAACTACTTAGACTTACTTCTTACTAAGAACTGCCATTTTAATAGCAGCTACAGCAGCTTCTGTACCTTTGTTTCCATGAATACCACCAGAACGCTCGATACCTTGTTGTTCGTTATTATCTGTTAATACACAAAAAACCACTGGTGTATCATGAAGTACATTTAAGTCTTTTATACCCTGAGAAACGCCTTCGCAAACAAAATCGAAATGTTTAGTTTCACCTTGAATTACGCTTCCTATAGCAATAACAGTATCGACATTATATTGTTGCATTTTTTTACAACCGTAGATTAGCTCAAAGCTTCCAGGAACATTCCAACGTGTAATGTTCTCAGGTAATACGTTATGCTCGATTAGCGTTTCGTAGGCTCCTTTGTATAAGCCTTCGGTTATATTATCATTCCATTCTGAAACAACAATCCCAAACCGAAAATCTTTCGCGTTTGGGATTGATGCTTTATCGTATTCCGATAAATTATTATTTACTGTTGCCATGTTTATTTTTCGCTATAGCGATAAATTATTTGTTTGACATTGCTTGCGCTTTCCCAATAAACACTTCTACTGAAGAAGCTTCAGGTGCATTAGGATACGTGCTTTTAATAGTATTAAAATAACCTAAAGCTTCAGAAGCTTTTCCTAAATTTAAAGCAGTAATTCCAGCTTTATAGTAATATGTAGGAGCAGTTAATTCATTAGTTCTCATTTTTGCAGCTTGTAAGTAATACTTTAAAGCTTGCTCTGGCTGCTCTAATTGAATAAAAGCATCTCCAATAGATCCTTTTGCCATTGGTCCAGCAGCTTGATCTTCACTTTCAAATTTATCTAAATGCGTAATTGCATTTTTATAATCCTTTAAGTTTAAGTAAGCCATTCCAGCGTAATAGTTTGCTAAGTTAGAAGCAGGTGTTCCACTGTATTCTTTTATAATATCTAACATACCATATTTACCTTCGCTACCTTTTAGTGCAACGTTGTAAAGAGAATCGCTAGAAATACCATTAACAGCATCGTTAAATTGCTTTTGTGCATGGTACATTTCGTTCATTCCATCTGCATTTGCAGGTTCTTGAACAAATTTAGTATAAGCTAAGTAACTTAAAACCAAAGCAGCAACTACTCCAATAATAATGAAAATGTATTTCTGGTTAGCAGCCACAAAGTCTTCTGTCTTAGAAGCTGTCTCGTCTAAAGCATCAAATACTTCTGCAGTTGTTGAGTTCTCTCCCAAGTTCTCATCTATAACTTCCTTTTCTTTTTCTGTTTTTGGTTTGTAACCTCTTTTCTTATAAGTTGCCATGTATCGTTTTATTTATGCGTCGCAAAAATAAAATATTTCTTCATATATAAAAGCTTATTTATTTGTTATTTTGCAAACCACATATAATTGCAAAAATAACAGCTACTACATTTGTGAAAATAGTCTATGATTTTAAAATCACTTTCCTTAGTAAATTACAAAAATTTCGAGAGCAAATCTCTTACTTTCAACGACACCATAAATTGCTTTGTAGGCAACAATGGCGTAGGAAAAACGAACATTCTTGATGCTATTTACCACCTGTCTTTTGGTAAGAGTTATTTTAATCCTGTGGCTTCACAAAACATTAAACATGACGAAGAATTTTTTGTTGTAAATGGTGATTATAATAAGGCAAATAAATCTGAAAAGATTGTAGTTAGCCTAAAACGAGGACAAAAAAAGGTAATTAAACGCAACGGAAAGGCTTATAATAAGTTTAGCGAGCATATTGGCTTCTTACCTTTGGTAATAATTTCACCAGCAGATAGAGACCTAATTACAGAAGGTAGCGATACACGAAGAAAGTTTATAGACAGCGTAATTTCGCAAAGCGACAAAACCTATTTAGACGATTTAATTAAATACAATAAAACACTCGCACAACGTAACAGTTTACTAAAATATTTCGCACTTAATAATACTTTTAATATTGATACGTTAGAAGTATACAATAGCCAATTAACAGATTTTGGCACTAAAGTTTTTAATAAAAGAGAAGCCTTTTTAAAAACGTTTATTCCTATTTTTAAATCTAGATATCAAGCCATTAGTAATGGAAATGAATCTGTAGATTTAGCATACAAAAGTGATTTGTTTGACACAGATTTAAATACATTACTTATGCAAGTTATTAATAAAGATAAGATGATACAGTATACCAGTGTTGGTGTACATAAAGACGATTTAGTATTTAATATAGACAACCATCCTATTAAGAAGTTTGGAAGTCAAGGACAGCAAAAATCGTTCTTAATAGCTTTAAAGTTAGCACAATTCGATTTTATAAAGCAGCAAAGCGGTTTTAATCCTATATTATTGTTAGATGATATTTTCGATAAGCTAGATGAAGAACGCGTTACGCAAATAATAAAGTTGGTGGACGATGAAAACTTTGGTCAATTATTTATTAGCGACACACATGCTGAACGAACAGAAAAAGCTATAAAACAGGTGCATCAATCTTATGAGATATTTAAGTTGTAATCTGTAGTGTCATTGCAAGAAGTGACACAGGAACGACGTGGTAATCTTTTAATTATATAAAATTCACACTATGAAAAAAAGTATTTTTGTCTTATTAGTATCTATTATCGTTTTTAGCTGTTCTCAAAAACCAGAAACTTTAATAGAACATATTGAGGGTTATTGGGAAATTGAAAGTGTTTTATTATCTAATGGTGTAAAAAGAGAATACAAAGTAAACCAAACAATTGATTACATTTCTATTGGTGACAGTTTAAAAGGTTTCAGAAAAAAAATGAATCCTCGTTTTGATGGCAAATATGAAACATCAAAGGACTCTGAAACACTTCAGCTTAAAATAGAAAACGATAGTTTAAACTTGTATTATTCTACTGAGTTTTCTAATTGGAAAGAAACCGTTTTAATGGCAAATAAAAGTCAGTTAAAAATTATTAATCAAAATAACAATGTATATTTATACAAACGCTTTACTCCTATTATAGTAAAGTAAATTACTAATTTAATTAATGAGCCTTCCGATGTCTCGGAAGATAAATATGGCAAAAAGAAACAATAGCATATTAAATATTCAAGACGCTTTACAAGACTTTGTAGAAAGCAATAAACTAGAAAAAGGTTTAGATAAGGTTAATGTTCGCGATGCTTGGGCAAAATTAATGGGTAATGGTGTAAATAATTATACAACTGCTGTAGATATAAAAAACGAAACACTCTATGTACAATTAAGCTCAAGTACTTTAAGAGAGGAATTAAGCTATGGTAAAGATAAAATTGTAAAAATGCTTAATGAAGAATTAGGTAAAGATCTAATAAAAAAAATAGTACTAAGATAGTTTTACACCAAAGAAGTAACTAAAACTATTATTATATTTCACTACTTAACCTATTGAGCATTACCTATAACCAGTATCAATAATTTTAAAACATATTTGGTATCAATCTAGAGTTAAGAGAGATACATCTACAATTTTTAATATTATTAAATTGTAATCAAAAAAAATAAACACAGATTCTTTAATAAAAAATATTATATTTGTTACTTATTATAAATTAAATTTTTTTTAAAATGGCTCAAGGCACAGTAAAATTTTTCAATGATTCTAAAGGATTCGGTTTTATAACTGAAGATGGATCAGAAAGCGACCATTTCGTACACATTTCTGGATTAATCGACGAAGTTCGTGAAGGAGACGTAGTAGAATTTGACCTTCAAGAAGGTAAAAAAGGTATGAATGCAGTAAACGTAAAAGTAGTATAATTATATATTCAATTTACTTTATTACAAAAAAAGCTCACTATTTATTTAGTGAGTTTTTTTTTGCACCTATCTAAAGCAGGTTTAAACAAATAAGTAACATTAATTAATGTCATTATTTTTGTTTTCAATTAAATAATTAAAATTTATTACAATGAGTAAAGGCACAGTAAAATTCTTCAATAACACTAAAGGATTTGGTTTCATAACAGAAGAAGGTCTAGACAAAGACCATTTTTTACACATTTCAGGTTTAATTGATGAGATTCGCGAAGGCGATGAAGTTGAATTCGATCTATAAGAAGGTAAAAAAGAATTAAACGCAGTTAAAGTTATTTAATATATACTACAAACTTTTTTATTTTAGTTGAGTTCAGTTCAAAAAACAAAAAGCGCAACCAATGGTTGCGCTTTTGAGTTGTATATAAGTCCTGCTTACAATTATTATTGTTTCATTAATTTAATAACACTTTTCGCTTCATCTGAAGTAATAGTCATAAAATACAGACCAGAAGCAGCATTCGATAAATCGATTGCTTTCATTTCATTCATATTAAATAAATCTACAGTTTTAATAAAACGACCGTTAATGTCATTAATTTCGGCTTTTACTAAATTTATTTGTCCTATTTTTTTCAAATTAAAAGTCCCATTTGATGGATTAGGATATACTTTAATCATGTTACTTATAACATCAATTTCTGAAACAGATAATGCATAGTCACAGTTATAAACGTTTACCTCATCTAAATACCAACCTTCACGACCATTACAACCATCGGTTCCAAAATCGAAACTAAACTGTACAGTTCCATTAGCCGTTACACCTAAAGACGATAAGTCTACAACACTGGCTCCCCAACTTCCTTTATTAGAACCTGGATCTGTTCCTGTAAATGCAACTTGACCTTGCATAGGATTATCATTTCCGCCTCCATTTATCGCTCCATTATAGGCATTATTTATAAACGCAGAAGCTGGTAAAATAGTCCAATTAGCAGCACCATCTACCTTATATTTTACATTTCCACCATCCCAACTAATCTCTGTAGATACATAATGATTAAACGCTAATTCGTAAGTTCCTGTTGTAACATTAGGCATTGTAATTACTGGACTTACTAATTGTATAATTCCGTTTTGAAAATCTGCTTGGCAGTCACCACCATAAGTCTCTCCTATTGCAGCATTTACTGCATAAACACCATTACCTGCTCTATTATTTGGCAAACTTGTTTCCATTTCCCAATCTCTTGGTGTCCATGTTGCGCCAGTTGGTACTTGACTAAAAGTCCAACCATCTGTTCCTGTTTCCCAATCTTCAAAGAAGATAGGATTATTTATTCCTGCATCGCAAGTTGGTGGTACATCAGCTAGAATTGGTGAAAACCCACACTGTATTGGTTCTATACGGAGTTCTACAGCCAAAACCGCGTTTGTTACTTGCTGTATATCTGCAGCAGTAATAATTTCTCCAGAAGCTCCTGCTGGCATGCCAATTGTAGATAAACCTTCTAAATTTACACCTAGCAAATCATTAGCCGAAGTTTCTAATGCATTTGCTAGATCAATAAAATTACTAGTAGCAGTTAAATACAGACTCTGTGCTCTCCAAAAAACATGAGCAGCTTTAGTAAAACCAATTCCTACAATTACTTGTCCATTATAATTACCACCATCTACCATTAAAGCATAAGCGTGGTTAGGAACACCAGAGTTTACATGTACTCCTCCAGAATCACCATCACTACACCAATAATTTCCATCTGTAACTTTTCCAGGATGCCCATTACAAGTTGGATCCCAAAGGTCACGAATTGGTGCACTAAAAAATGACGCGTCTTCTCCCATTCTCCATCTATCTGAACTTTGGCAAGCAATTCTTAATGTATGGTCATCATCTGTATCTTCATAATTATTTAAAAGATCTATGGTTTCTCCCCAAATATCTGAGTAAGACTCATTGATTGCTCCAGATTGCCATGCATAAACTAAACCACTAGTATATTCTGTGTAAGCGTGTCCCCATTCATGTGCTATTACATCGTCTGCTGCTGTACCATCACGATAATTTGCAGTAGAACCATTCCAACTAGCATTTGCGACATTAGGATTGTTATTTATAGTTCGCATTTGTGCGTCTGCACCATCGTATGATGTGTAACCAAAAGTATTATTAAAAAAATGATAAACATGTCCAGAGGCTTCGACCTCATTACGTTGCCAAATATCTAAAGCACCAGGAAAAGCATCTCCTTCTTGCCAAATTACATTACTTGTATCTCCTTCAAAAACTATGCGATCTATAGCGTGTGCCATTCCTGTAAATTGTTCCACAATAGTTCCATTGTGAGCGTTTACAAACACAAATTCTCTAACATCATTTTCATTTCTTATTTCAACTTCGTAAACCAAATAATTAGCTCCTTTAAAACCTTGAACTAGTCCTTTTTGAAAAATATATAATTTTGTATCATGGACTAATAATGCAGCACCAGAATAATTAAGATCCTGGTTTTCTATAGTTTCTATAGCAATAGAATGTGCTTCAGTTTTTGCTATACTAGGTGCAGCATTCAACTTTATATCTGTAATATAATTACCATTTATTGCCGTTAAATTGTTTTCAGAATTAAAATGAAATAATAACTTACCATCGTAAACAGACACACCATTATAGTATTGATTTAATACAACACGTTGAAATCCTATATTATCAACCTCCTCTGTTTTTAATTTGAAAGTACTACTAACGTCTTCAATTTTATAAAGTTCCTTATTTTCATTTAAAAAACTGAACGCTTTTTCGGCAACAGAACTACCAATAAGATCTAAAGGATTATTGTTCGAGAATCTAATAAACTCTGGAACTTTAGAATCTTTGTTAATTGTAACCGAAGCATTTGTTTTTTGTTTAAAGTTTTCAATTGCTCTTTCTGTATTTTGCGCTTGAGAAAAAGTTGAAAATAAAAAACAGACTAAGAATAGACTTTTAATAGTTTTCATAATATTTTTTTTTAGTCTTGCTAAATTACTTGATTGTTAGGTACAAAAAAAGCCTAACTGTGTTAAAGTTAGGCTTAAACGTTAGTTTTTATCGTCTAAATGCTTAGAACATCTCTCTTCCTGAGAAATGAAAAGCACCTTCTATTGCAGCATTATCGTCACTATCACTTCCGTGTACAGCATTTTCTCCAATTGAAGCAGCATATAATTTACGAATAGTACCATCTGCAGCATCTGCAGGATTTGTAGCACCAATTAAAGTTCTAAAATCTTCAACAGCATTCTCTTTTTCTAAGACTGCAGCTACTATAGGTCCACGTGTCATGTATTCTACTAATTCACCAAAGAAAGGTCTTTCGTTGTGAACTGCGTAAAATGCTTCAGCGTCTGCAGTAGTCATTTGCGTTAATTTCATTGCTACGATTCTAAAACCAGAAGCATTAATTTTTTCTAAGATTGCTCCAATATTTCCTTTTTCAATTGAATCAGGCTTAAGCATTGTAAATGTTCTATTTGTTGCCATTTTAAATTTTTATAAATTTTTGTGCAAAAGTAGTATTTTTCTATTGAAAAACAATAACATACCTTTTCTACATTAAAATAACAGTAATAAAACATCCCTTTTTAGTTTCTATTTTATCTTAAAAGAAAAAATAATTGTTTTCTCACAAAGCATTTCCAAAGCAAACATACTATAAATCAATATTAAAAATTTGTATATTCGCGACCTATGAATACACAAGATATTTTGGAGATTAAAGCACTTTTAGCAACTCCTAAAAAAATTGCAATTATACCACATAAAAATCCAGATGGAGATGCCATTGGCTCTACTTTAGGTCTTTTACACTACTTACTTCAATTAAATCACGATGCAAAAATTATTGCTCCAAACGATTTTCCTGACTTTTTAAAGTGGCTTCCAGGTGTAGAAACTGTAGAAATTCACGAAACTGAAAAGGAAAAAACTGAAGCGTTTATTAACGATGCAGATATTATTTTTACCTTAGACTTTAATGCATTCCATAGAACAGGTAACATGGAATCTGTTTTAGCAAATAGTAAGGGCTTAAAAATAATGATTGACCATCACCAACAACCAGACGACTACGCCAAATATATGTTTAGCGATGTGTCTATGAGTTCTACTTGTGAGATGGTATATCATTTTTTAGATAAAATTGATGCTTTAGATAAAGTAAATACAGAAATAGCAACCTGTCTTTATGTTGGAGTTATGACAGATACTGGCTCGTTTAGATTTCGTTCTACAACAAGTACAACACATAGAATTATTGCTAGTTTAATAGATAAAGGAGCAGATAATACAGCAATACATAATAATGTATATGATACAAATAGCTATAACCGACTACAATTATTAGGTTGTGCATTAAGTAATTTAAGAGTATTGCCAGAGCACAAAGCTGCTTATATTACGCTATCTCAAAAGGAATTACAAGATTTAGATTATAAAAAAGGAGACACCGAAGGTTTTGTTAATTATGCATTATCTCTAGACAAAACTGTTTTAGCTGCTATTTTTATTGAAGATAAAAAACAAGGTATTGTTAAAATATCTTTACGTTCTAAAGGCGATTTTTCTGTAAACGAATTGTCTCGTGCTCACTTTCAAGGTGGAGGACATACAAACGCAGCTGGTGGAAAAAGTGACACCTCTTTAGAATCTACAGTTGAAAAATTTATTAGTATATTACCAGCTTATAGTAAAGCCCTTAATAATGAATAAACTTGTAGTTTTACTCTTTGCTTTTACATGTATATTCGCTTGTAAAACACCAGAAGCTCGAAAACCAGAGACTGTAAAAACAGGATCTTCAATCGAGGAATCTGTAATACGTAATAAAAAACTTTACGAAACCGAAGAAAAAGCTATCCAAGCATACATTAAAACTCAAGACACTAAACAATTTACGGCTTCAGAATTTGGTTTTTGGATTGCTAAAGATTCTGTAGTTACTGGAAACGAAACTTCTAAATTAGCAGAATTTAGTGATGTTGTTAATTTCGATTTTAATCTTAAAGCCTTAAATGGTCAAACTATTTATACAGCTTCAGAATTAAAAAATAGAAACTACGCCATGGACCAAGAAGAACTTTTTACAGGTTTGCGCGAAGGTTTAAAATTAATGAAAGCAGGAGAAACATACACCTTTATATTCCCATCGCAAAAAGCGTATGGCTATTATGGAGATGAAAATAAAATTGGTAGAAACACACCTTTAATTAGTCAAGTAACAGTAAATTCAATCACAAAAAAATAATATCTTTAAAATGAATAACATTAAACACACTATGAAACTTTTTATTATTGCCCTATTGGTAAGCATGAGCGCATCATCTTGTCAAGATCAGTATCCAGATTTAGAAGATGGATTGTACGCAGAAATTAATACCACTAAAGGTATAATGGTTGCAAAATTATATTATGAAAAAGCACCTGTTACTGTTGCCAATTTTGTTGGTTTAGCAGAAGGTACTCACCCAAGTTTAGCAGATTCTTTAAAAGGAAAACCTTTTTACGATGGTATTATTTTTCATCGTGTTATGGATAAATTCATGATTCAAGGTGGAGATCCAACTGCAACAGGAACTGGAAGTGCTGGATATAAATTCTATAGTGAGTTTGACACAAGCTTAAGCCACGACAAAGCAGGTATATTATCTATGGCAAATTCTGGAGGTTTAAATACAAACGGTTCTCAGTTTTTTATTACAGAAATTCCATTTACTAAATTAGATGCTTTTACTGCAGATGGAAGTTTAAAGAATTGTGATGGCCAACGTGTAAGTTGTCATCCTGTTTTTGGAGAATTAGTTAAAGGTCTTGAAGTTCAAGATTCTATTTCTAATCTACCAGTTTCTAAAGAACGTGGTAGAGTTAATAGACCGTTAGAAGATGTTGTTATTAACAAAGTAACAATTATCCGTAAAGGCAAAAGTGCTAAAGCTTTTGATGCTACTAAAGTATTTACAGAGCTAGAACCTCTTTTACCTCAACGTTTAATTGATATGAAGACAAAACAAGAAGCGCTAGCAAAAGAGAAATCTAAGGCAGCAGCTCAAGATTTTATTAAAGCTAATACAGGTTTAGAAGGTGAGATTTTCGAATCTCCAACAGGAATAGTTATGATTCATAACAAAATTAAAAACGGTGTAAAGCCTAATACTACAGATAAAGTATTAGTTAATTGTAGCGCTTACTTTATGAATGATAACTTACTTTATACTACTTACGTAGATATTGCTAAAAAAATGAACCAATACGATGAGCAACAAGACAAAGGAGGTGCTTATAAGCCGTTTCCAATGATTTACAATGAATCTGCTGGTTTGGTTGCTGGATTTAGAGAAGCAATGCTAAGAATGAATGTAGGAGACAAAGCAAGAGTTTATGTTCCTAGTTATTTAGGATATGGAGCAGGTGGACGACCACCAAAGGTTCCAGGAAATACAGATTTATATTTTGATATCGAAATCTCAGGTATACAGTAATAAAATTCTAAAATATTTTTACAAAAAAAGCCTTTCAGTTTATTCTGAAGGGCTTTTTTTTTTTAAAGAAAAGACTTCGTTTTAATCGGAATATAAAAATAGCATTACTTTTATTAGTTTTTATATTAACACTAGAGCAAGCAATAGCTAAACTTGACTTTGTCAAAAAAAATAGTCGAACTTCGTTTAACGTATGATATAAAACATTGAAACGGTTGTGTATCAGTTTAATTGTTGGCATTCATTAAACATGATGAAATCTCGAATAAAAACCCTAAATTACAGTTTAAAATAAACTCTTAACAAAAATTAATAATTATGAAAAACCTCTTTACACTACTCTTTATTGTAAGTTTTCTATTTAATAATAACGCACAAGCACAAAATATAACAAATACTTTAGGTGCTAATGGTGATTTTAAAATTGACAATAGTGTAGCTACTAACTTGATGACAATAAAATCAAATGGAGCAACTATCCTTAATGGAAGTCTAAGCACACCCGCTAAAGCAACATTAGCAAATGCAATAACTTTAGATGAGTCTGACCACACCTTAATTTGTGCGGATGGAGGAACAACAACAGTAACATTACCTACAATTACATCAGAAACTCACGGAAGGATATATATAATTAAAGCTGGAATGATTGCTACTGGTCAAGTAAATATTGTAACAGGAAATAGTGAGCAAATTGACGGTAATTCAAGTATTACATTAGACACCAATTGGGAGTTTATAAAACTTCAGGCAATATTTCAAACAGGTTCTCTTTCTATTACTACATGGGTGATAATTGGCGGTAATTACACACCTTAAATAAAACTAATCATTAGAAAGACTTTAATTATGAAAAAAATACTACTTATTTTATTTCTTTATTCAAACTTTATTAATGCACAAGAATTAGCTGTGGATAATTCTAGTAAAATTACTATTGAAAATGGAGCCTCTTTAAATATTGGAGGCCTAGAATTAGCTCCTTCAACAACTTATGATGTTTCTGGAGCAATAACTATTACCAAATCAGAAACCCCTATCACAGGTTCCAATGGAATCAGTATAGATAGAGTTTATAATAATTCAAATGCCATGAATGGTTTTGAGGGCACTATGATTTTTCATTATGAAGATATTGAACTTCTAAATAGTGGTGCAAATGAGAGTACTCTTAAACTCCAAGTTAAGGAAAGCCCTAGCGGAATATGGGCACCATTTACAGGAACAATTGACCAAGCTTTAAACACAATTACTTATACCTTCTCTTCAATTGACTTTTTATCAATAACAGCAAGTGGAGATGGAATCACATTACCTGTGGAAGATTTTGGGAATGAACTTGAGGAAATTAAAATTTATCCTAATCCAACAGCTTCAATATTGAAAATATCTACCGATAGAAACCTGTCATATGAGTTATATAATCTCTTTGGACAACGAATTTTGAGAACAAAAAAATCATCCATTGAAATGTTATATTTACCAAATGCTGTTTATTTGTTAAAAGTAACAGATGAAGATTCTAACTTTTCAAAATCATATAAAATTGTAAAAGAATAGACCGTAATAATTACTATCATTTTAAAAAAAATATTACTAACACAATTACACCTTCTGAAATTTAAAGTTTTATCTGAAATATGATAAACAAGAAAACGAAATGCCAACAATGTATATAAAAAATAGACGAAATATTTCCAAATTTGAGGCTCTTGACTCATGTCCATTTTGTTCTCAATAGAAAGTTTTTATGCTTTGCAATCGCCTACTTTTCATATACTAAACGTTAAACGAACCGCTCCAAAATCCAACATAAAACAAAAAAAAGCACAGTCCTAAAACTGTGCTTTTCTATTTTACTTATTTAGAAATTCAATAAGTGAATCTTCTAATACATTACTTTTTAGGAATTTCCTTTAAAATCTCTAAAACAAAGTTCCAATATTTTTTAGCCGAAGAAATACTTGCTCTTTCATCTGGAGAGTGTGCTCCTTTAATAGTAGGTCCAAAACTAATCATTTCCATCTCTGGATAGTTTTGACCAAGAATACCACATTCTAATCCTGCGTGACATGCAGCAACGTTTGCTTTCTCTCCGTTTATTTTTTCGTATAAACTACTTAATACTTTTAATATAGAAGACTCCATATTTGGTGCCCAACCAGGATAATCTCCAGACAACTCAACCTCACAACCTGTAAGCTCAAAAGTTGCTCTTAAAGTATTTGCTAAATCGTCTTTAGAACTCTCTACTGAAGAACGTGTTAAACAACCCACTTTAATAGCACCATCTTTAATAATTACTCTTGCAACGTTATTAGATGTTTCTACTAAACCTGGAATATCTGCACTCATTCTAAACACACCATTTAAAGCTGCATATAAAGCACGAGTAATACCTTCTTGAACACCTAAGTCCATTATTTTTTCTGGAGTATCCACTTTAGAAATTACGACTTCTAAATCTGGCTCCATTGTTTTCATTTCTGTTTGAATAGATTTTATTAGTAAATCCATTTCAGTAGAAAAAGCTTCTTCATGCATAGCATCTATAGCAACAGTAGCATTACTCTCTCTTGGTATTGCGTTACGTAAACTTCCACCATCTATTTCAGAAATACGTAAACCAAAGTTTTCGAAACCATCAAATAATAAACGGTTCATTATTTTATTTGCATTACCTAAACCTTCATGAATTTGCATTCCCGAGTGTCCGCCTTGTAAACCTTTTACAACAATATGGTACCCAATTTTAAACTCAGGTGTTTCTTCTTCTTCGTAAGTTCTTGTAGCAGTTACATCTATTCCTCCTGCACATCCTACTCCAATTTCATCGTCCTCTTCTGTATCTAAGTTTAATAGAATACCTCCAGAAAGCAAGCCTCCTTTTAGTCCCATTGCACCTGTCATCCCAGTTTCTTCATCTATAGTAAACAACGCTTCAATTGCAGGATGCGCGATAGTTGTACTTTCTAAAATAGCCATAATTGTTGCCACTCCTAGCCCATTATCTGCACCTAAAGTTGTGCCTTTTGCTTTTACCCAGTCACCTTCAACATGCATCTCGATACCTTGAGTATCGAAATTAAAAGTAGTATCACCATTTTTTTGGTGTACCATATCTAAATGCGATTGCATAACAATAGTTACGCGATCTTCCATTCCTTTTGTCGCTGGCTTTTTAATAATAACATTTCCAACTTCATCTTCTATCGTTTCGAAACCTAGTTTTGCTCCAAAATCCTTCATAAAAGCAATCACACGTTCTTCTTTTTTAGAAGGTCTTGGCACTGCATTTAAGTCGGCAAATTTGTTCCACAATTCTTTTGGTTCTAAAGCTCTTATTTCTGAATTCATCTATTATTTTATTTTATGAATTGCAAAAGTACAAAAAAGACTTGTGGTGATGTTAAAAGCAAAGCCATCTAACAGAAAATTAACTATTTTTGAATTATGCTGAAAAACAAAAAAATATTAATTGCATTCGCCATAGTTCCTGCTTTTCTATTAGTAAAGTTATTAGCTAAGTTTCCAGAATTTATTGAAACCTATTATAGTAAAGGCTTATACCCATTAACCTCTAAATTGTTTCGTTATACTTTAGGTTGGTTACCATTTTCTTTTGGCGACTTTGTTTATGCCTTTGCAATTATCTATAGTATAAGATGGCTTATTATTAATAGGAAGCGCATTTTTAAGGATTTTAGAAATTGGTTAATAGATGTGTTTTCGGCATTATCTATCGTTTATATCGCGTTTCATTTGTTTTGGGCAATGAATTATTACCGATTACCGCTTCATAAAAACCTAAATTTAAAAGCAGATTATACTACCGAAACTCTTGTAAAGGTTACAGAAAACCTTATCGCAAAATCTAACGCAATTCATCTTAAAATTACAAAAAACGATACTATAAAAGTAGCATTCCCTTATTCTAAATCTCAAGTAATGTCTAAGGTACCCGAAGGTTATACGGCATTACAAAAAACGTTTCCGCAATTGGAATACAAAGGTAAGAGCATAAAAAAATCGTTACTTAGCTTCCCTTTAACTTATATGGGATTTAGCGGTTATTTAAATCCGTTATCTAACGAAGCACAAGTAAATAGTATGATACCTGTGTTTAAGTTTCCTACTACAGCATCTCACGAAGTGGCTCACCAATTAGGTTATGCTGCAGAAAATGAAGCAAATTTTATAGGCTTTTTAGCTGCTACAAATAATGAGGATATCTATTTTAAATACTCTGGTTACACGTTTGGTTTACGCCATTGTCTTTATGAAATCTATAGACGAAATCCAGAACAATACGAAGCGCTTGTACAAACCATTAATCCTGGAGTTTTAAAAAACTATCAAGACGTTCGAGACTTTTGGAATGCACATAAAAACCCAATAGAACCTTTATTTCATTCAACTTATAACACGTTTTTAGAAGCCAACAACCAAAAAGGAGGCATGAAAAGTTACAGTTATGTTGTTGCACTTTTAGTTAATTACCTACAAGACAAAACACTTTAACAATAATCATTTGCTTTAAAGGGTTTCTAATTATTATATTTAGTGTCTAATCTCTTTTTAAACCAATTTATGATTAAAAAATCTCTAGTATTTGCTTTTCTAATATGCAATTTATGTCTCTTTGCGCAAGAAAACATTCCGAAGAATGATGGTGTAAAAACCATTAGTTCTAATTACACAGCGGTTACGAACGCAAAAATTTACGTCTCACCTACTCAAGTAATTGAGAACGGAACCATTGTTATTAAAGATGGTAAAATTGTATCTATTGGTAGTAATGTATCGATACCTAAAAATGCGGTTATTACAGATTTATCTGGAAAAAGCATTTATCCTTCATTTATAGACATCTACTCTACTTTTGGAGTTGAAAAACCTAAAAGACCAGAAGACCATTCGCGTAGACCACAATACGATGCTGGAAGAGAAGGTTATTATTGGAACGACCATATTAGAGCAGACCAAAATGCTATCGACAAATTTAAGTACGACGATAAAGAGGCTAAGAAATTAATGGAAGCTGGTTTTGGAGTAGTTAACACACATATTAATGATGGTATTGTTCGTGGTACAGGAACATTAATAGCACTTAATAGCGAAGGCAGTGATGCTAATAGAATATTAAAAGAGCATTCTGGACAGTACTTAGGCACAAGCAAGAGTGCTACTTCTAGACAAGCCTACCCAACCTCAATAATGGGAGCTTTTGCTTTGCTTCGCCAAGTAAATATGGATGCCAAATGGTATGCCACTGGAGCAGCAAAAGAAACAGATAGAACTTTAGAAGCTTTTAACAGAAATAAAAATCAGGTTCAAATTATTGAAGCTGGCAGTAAAATGAATGCTTTGCGTTTAGATAACATTGGAGATCAATTTAATACGCAGTATGTTTTTGTTGGTGGTGGTGATGAATACGAATACATAAAAGATATAAAAGCCACTAACGGCACTTTTATTTTACCTCTTAACTTTCCAGATGCTTTCGATATGGAAAATCAGTTTTTAGCTAATTCTGTAGATTTAGCAGATTTAAGAGAATGGAACCAGAAACCATACAACCCTAAAATATTAGCAGATAACAATGTTAATTTTGCACTTTCTACATACAAGTTAAAAGAAGCAAAAGAATTTATGCCTAATCTTTTAAAAGCTATTGAAGCTGGATTATCTAAAGAAAAAGCATTAGCAGCATTAACAACTATTCCTGCTCAAATTCTTGGAAAGAGCAATGAAATAGGAAGCTTAAAAACAGGAGCTTATGCTAACTTCCTAGTAACCTCTGGAGATGTATTCGAAAAGGAAACTACCATTTACCAAAACTGGGTTACTGGTATTAAAAATGAATTAAAACCAATGGATATTACAGATATTCGTGGAGATTACACTTTTAATTTAGGAAACACAGATTACAAATTAACTATTAAAGGAAAAATTGAAAAACTAAAGTCCGAAATTAAAGCCAACGATAAAAAGTTAGGTTCTAAAATTAGTTTTAGTGACGATTGGATGCATCTTACATTTTCGACAGTAGATACTACTAAACAAGAATTTATTCGTTTGGTTGCTAACATAGAAAACTCCTCTGCCTTTAACGGAAAAGCTGTTTTTCCTAACGGAAATGAAACAACTTTCTATGCCAAAAAGAAAACAGATTCTAAAACATCTGATAATAAAAAAGACGAAGATGAGAATAAAGAAGATGATGATGACAAAAAGGACACTGTTGCTAAAGCTGGAAAGCGCTTTCCTGTAACTTACCCTAACATGGCTTATGGTTTTGAAGCTTTGCCAAAACAAGAAACACTTTTATTTAAAAATGTAACAGTTTGGACTAATGAAAAAGAAGGCATTTTAGAAAACACAGATGTATTAATTAAAGACGGCAAAATTTCTAAAATAGGACAAAACCTCAACGCATCGCATGCACAAATTATAAATGGAGAAGGAAAACACTTAACCTCTGGAATTATAGACGAGCATACGCATATTGCTACATCGTCGGTTAACGAAGCTGGACATAATTCTACAGCAGAAGTAACTCAAGAAGATGTTATTAACCCAGAAGATATAAATATCTATTACAACCTTTCTGGTGGTGTTACCTCTGCACAAGTGCTACATGGATCTGCAAACCCAATTGGTGGACGCTCTGCTATTATAAAACTTAAATGGGGAGAAACAGCTAATAACCTAATATATAAAAATTCGCCTAAATTTATAAAATTTGCTTTAGGCGAAAACGTAAAACAGAGTAATTGGGGAAGTGATAATAAAGTTCGTTTTCCACAAACAAGAATGGGTGTTGAACAGGTTTATACCGATTATTTTCAGCGTGCTAAAGAATACGATGCAAAAAAGAAAAGCGGACAACCTTACCGAAAAGATGTTGAGATGGAAGTAATTGCCGAAATTTTAAACAAAGAACGTTTTGTTAGCTGCCACTCTTACATACAAAGTGAAATTAATATGTTAATGAAGGTTGCAGATAAATTTAACTTTAACATTAATACGTTTACACACATTTTAGAAGGTTACAAAGTCGCAGACAAAATGAAAGCACATGGTGTTGGTGGTTCTACCTTTAGCGACTGGTGGGCTTACAAATATGAGGTTAACGATGCCATACCAACAAATGCAGCAATTATGCATAATGCAGGAGTTACTGTTGCAATAAATAGTGATGATGGCGAAATGTCAAGACGTTTAAACCAAGAAGCTGCAAAATCTGTTAAATATGGAGATATAAGCGAAGAAGATGCCTGGAAATTTGTGACGCTAAATCCTGCTAAGCTATTACATATCGACGATCGTGTTGGCAGTATTAAAGTTGGAAAAGATGCAGATGTTGTTTTATGGAGCGACCATCCAATGTCTATTTACGCTAAAGCAGAAAAAACGATTATAGAAGGTGTTACTTATTTTGATATCGATCGTGATAAACAATTACGAGCATCTATAAAAAAAGAGAAAAACGAATTAACATCGTTAATGCTTCAAGCTAAAAACAAAGGTTTAAAAACAAAGCCTATTGTAAAGAAAGAGAAAGCTCATTTTCATTGTGACTCAGAATTTTAAAATTAGTAGACAGTGTTCAGTAGGCAGTTTTACTCGGATGGCTTACTCAAATGGTTTAGTCTGATATCTTGCTCTAGTGGCTTACTCAAATGGTTTACTTTTAAATTAATAAAAAAGGTTTTCGCTTCCGCGGAAATAAAAAAATATAATTAGAATGAAAAAATTAAAATATAACATATTAGCTTTTGCCTTATTGCTTTCGGCAATTGCAATTGCTCAACAAACACCAGCTTCTAAACAAACAAATGCTATTTCTATTGAAGGCGCAACTGCACATATAGGAAATGGAGAAGTTATCGAGAACTCGCTTATTATGTTTAACAATGGTAAAATTACTTTTGTTGGTAGTGCCATGATGAAAATTGCACGTCAAGGAGAAACAATTCTTGCCAAAGGCAAGCATATTTACCCTGGTTTTATAGCTCCAAATTCTACTTTAGGCTTAGTAGAAGTTGATGCTGTTCGTGCAAGTAACGATGTTGATGAAGTTGGTGCAATGAATCCACACATAAGAAGTTTAATTGCTTATAATACTGAATCTAAAGTAGTAGAGTCTATGAGACCTAATGGTGTTTTAATGGGACAAATAACACCTCGTGGTGGACGTATTTCTGGAACCTCATCTGTAGTACAATTTGATGCTTGGAATTGGGAAGATGCAGCTATTAAGGCAGATGACGGTATTCACATGAATTGGCCAAGTCCATTCTCTCGTGGTCGTTGGTGGAAAGGAGAACCTTCTATGTTAAAAGAAAATAAAGGTTACAAAAAGCAAGTTGAAGAATTAACATCTTATTTTGCAGAAAGCAAAGCATACCAAGCAAGTAGTAAATCTCCAAAACATTTACCTTTCGAAGCTTTACAAGGAGTAATTGATGGTTCTAAAAAACTATATATTCACGTTGATGGTGAAAGAGGTATTACAGATGCTATTAATTTTACAAAAGCAAATAACATTAACCATATTGTAATTGTTGGAGGTTACGAAGCTATTAAGGTAAGTCACTTATTAAAACAAAACAATATTCCTGTTTTATTACAACGTGTACACAGCAAACCTAAAAACGATGATGATGATTACGATTTACCATTTAAACTAGCTAACCAACTAGTAAAATCTGGTGTTTTAGTTGGTTTAGAAAACGCAGGAGATATGGAGCGTATGAATGCAAGAAACCTTCCGTTTTTAGCTGGAACTTGTGCTGCTTATGGTTTAGACAAAGAACAAGCCTTAAGTTTAATTACTTTAAACACTGCCAAAATTTTAGGAGTAGATGCTAAAGTTGGTTCGCTAGAAGTTGGAAAAGATGCAACTCTTTTTATAAGTGAAGGCGATGCTTTAGACATGCGTACAAATAAATTAGAAAAAGCGTACATTCAAGGTCGTGATATTAGTTTAGAATCTCACCAAACGGAATTGTACAAACGTTATAGCAAAAAGTATAAGGAGTAGTTTTTTAAATAAATAATTATGAAAAACCTCTTATTTGTAATCATTATCTTAATAAGCGTTTTAGGTTTTGCTCAAGAGCAAAAAACGAATACAAAACCCTTATTTATTTCTAATATTAACATTAGTGCTTTTGATAAGGTCTATTTAGATTTAGATAAAGTTACGAATAGCATCACTAATATTAACTTTGGGATGAAACGTATAGACGAAATTAGACAAGGTCAACTTATTATATCTACTGAAAACATTGGAAGATCTTTAAAGAATATAAAAATTGATATGCAACCAAGTTTAAATACTGAAGTACAACGCATTATGTTTACTTGAAATTTTCACAATCCACGAAGTCCTGGTTTTATTAGAATTAACCAATAAAAAAAGAGCCGAAAGGCTCTTTTTTTTATGTTATATTTTATAAATATTATTCTACAAACTCACCTTTTTCTGGTTTTGCAAATACTTTCGTATCTACAGCAGAAGAAGATACTTTAATATCAATAAAGTTAGTTGTTGCTTTTGCTTCAGTAGGCTTATCATTTTTAAAACCATAACCTGTAATCGTTTTTGGTAATTGTAAGCCATTTACTTCTTGCCAATTTCCATATTTTCTAAAGTGTAATTCTTTTTTATCTATTCCTGGCACAAAAGATACTGTATAACCTAGCCATTCCATTAAATATGTTTCTGGATTGTAATACAATACATAACGATCTTCTGGTGTTTCACCAACTCCTGCATTATACGTTACTTGAATTCCTGGATACGTTACGCCTCCGAAAACCAAAGGTTCTGCATCTGCATAATTAATACCATCGTCTGATAGTATAAAAGGCATAGCATAAAAGTAAAACATTAAGTTATAATAGAATTTTGGAGGATAACCTTTATACTCTCCTTCCATTTTATTTAAGAACCAAGCTTTATTACCATCGAAGCCAATAGTTGCTTTTGGACTTTCTATTAAAGCCTCTCTAGAGTGTAGGTTTGTTAATGTAACTTCTTTTCCGTCTGGTTTATCCATAGTAAAAGATAACGACTTCATCGTTTCCCATGCATCTATTCCTCCATGTGCATTAAATACTTTCGTAAGGTTTTCTGGATAAATAGAAGTTGTTACGTCTAAAACTTCTTTTTTGTAATCTATAGTTATTACAGGTTCTGGTGATTTGTTTTGCTTACATGCAGTAACAATAAGTAATAAGGCTATTGCAACACTATAATTTTTCATCAATTATAATTATTTTTTGTTTTTCTATATGTCGAATAACAAATCTAATACTTACAAAAAAAGCTTCAGAATTAACTGAAGCCTTTTAACAAAACTTTATCTTTTCTTATTCTATTATTAGTTTTTTAATGAACTGCTTCTTGTTTTGCTTCAATTTTACAAAATACAGTCCTGCTTCTAAGTTTTTAACGTTAAGCTGAAGTGTTTCATCTATAGTATTTTGTATTACTATTTTACCTTGAACATCTATGACCTCAACAGTGGCATTTCCGCGTAAAGCGTTATTTAATTTAATATTTACAATGCTACTTGCTGGATTTGGATATAGTGTAAAATAGTTAGTATTAAATTCTTCAACAGATAGACTTTCTACTACAAACTCTGTTTCGAAAGTATTTGTAATTACTGGTGCATTGAAATCGAAATAAATTTCGGCAGTATTTGGTATAATAGTACCAATAGTATAACCTGCAGTTGGCTTTATTCTAAAGTGAACATAACCATTACTTCCATAATTGTCTTGCGCTTGTGCAGGTAGGTTTATGTTATCAAACGTCCAAGTTAATTGGTTTGCGTTTTGCATCATCACCACATCGTGTGTTGCTCTAATAAACTGTAATGTACTTAAATCTAATTGTGTGTCTACTGTGTTTTCTATTCTAACATTTATAGCTTCGGCAGTACCAATATTTTGAAACCTTATAGTATAGTATAAGTACTCGTCTGTTGTAATAAAATTGTTATAAACAATCTCTCGTCCATGAGATTCTGTAATATCGTTTGGATCGTAAGAGCCAATAACTTCTTGGGTTACTACAGATACATTGTTTTCGCTAACCACATCGTTAGCAGCAGTAGAATAGACTACAGAACTAGTTACTAATTCTCCTAAGTTTACAGTTGCTGGTGTAAACAATTTAAACCAAACTACTCTTGATTCTCCTGGTAAAAGATTTGTAAAATCTACAATTGCTCCTGTTGCAGTTGGTGCTACTGTTAAACCACTATTTTGTGGTGTTGCATCTACATAATCTACAATTGTATCATTTATAAATGTTACTGTTCCAGAGGTAATTGTTGTTGCACCTAAATTTTCTATTACTAAATCGTTCCAATAAGTAAATCCTGGTCTTGGTGCACTAAATGGTATTAAATAGACTGAAAGATCTTCGCAAGACATTTGCTCGGTTACTGGAAAGTCTATTGTTACTGTGCTACCATTTAAAACTGTTACATCTTCAAACAATGCAGTTGGTATAGTAAAGCAACTCTCGTAACCTGTATTTACTGCAAAAGTAATATCGTAAGCATCTGTTTCTATTTGGTTTACTATTGTAAAGCTTCCTGTATTAGAATTTACTGTACTTACATTACCATCATTATTTATTTCGTAAGTAAAGAATCCGTTGGTAAAAGGAGTATCTGTTCCATTAAAAACACCATCGTTATTGTCATCTAAAAAAGCATTAACTTCTATAAACCCAATGCTACTTGCACAGAATACATCAAAATCTATAGTATCGTTTTCGCAACCAATTACAGAACCATCAGACGCTATATAAACCGTTGCAGTTGTACCAGTGGTTGTAAATGTTAATCCTGTTAAATCTCCATCGTCATTAAGACCGTAAGGATTATCCGCATTTAGGTTTGTTATTCCATCACTATCTAAAACTATTAGATCATCGTAATTAAATTCGGTTGAACCAGAATTAAATACAATGTATAATGCTGAACCATCGTTACTTGAAAAGTTGTATTGTAATGTTTCGTCATTTGCATAACAAAAACTAGTATTTACAGGTTGCCCAGAAGCACAATCTACCATTACGTTTGGATCTGCTCTTGTTGTAAAACTTGTTTCGTTACAATTATCTGCGTTTCCATTTGGATTGTAAGGTGTAACTGTAACAAAATATCCTGTGTTGTAATTTAAAGTTCCAACATTGTAAGTAGAAACATTACCTACATCTACCATATCTAATACAAACTCTCCTGTAGAAGTTACAAGAGTTAAATTATATCCTGTTACATATCCAGAAGCAAGTGTCCATGAGATATCTGTGTTTTCGTTAACATCTATTGCTAAATTTTGTGGTGTTGTTATTACAGCATCGCAAGTTGGTATTGAAGAAGTATCTAAACAGCTTACTACATAATCTATTGTCGAGTAATTATTTCCTTGGCAGTCTACACTACCATCAGAATCCACATAAATTATAATTGTATCTCCAGAAGCTGCAAACACTAAATTAGTTACATCTCCTGCGTTTCCGTAAGGTGTTGCTGCATTTAAATCTGTAACGCCATCACTATCTAAAACGATTAAGGCATCGTAGTTTTCTTCAACTTGACCAGAATTAATAACCAATTGAAGTGGTGTACCACCACTACTTGTGTAGGTATATTGAATTGTATTATCGCTTTCATAACAAAATGAATTTGTTACTGGCTGGCCACATATTACTGTTACAGGACATGTACTAGTAATTACATTGAAAGATGAAAATGCAAAACAACTATTTGTTACAGAACTTACAGAAGCTGTTATATTTTGACTATCATTTTGCGGAAAATAATTTGAAGGATCTGTTATTTCATTTACCTGACTAGCAGCATCTGAAGCACTTTCATAGAAAGTAATTGTGTTTTGTAGTGGGTCTAAGCCATCTAAAATTTCAGGAATTGTAGTTGATAAATCGTAAGCTTGGTTAGGATTACAAGATGTTAAATCACTTGCTGTACCTAGCGTTGGATAATTACCAACTTCTACAGTTGTTGTTTCTATATTTATACAACCTGTCATTGTATTGGTAATAGTAACTGTATAATCTCCAGATTGAGTAATAAGTATTGTTGGAGAATCTTCTCCTGTATTCCATTGGTAAATACAATTTTGCTGTGTTAATGTATATGGAGCTAACTCCAAAGTATCACCTTGGCAAATAAAATAGTTATCGTTAAATTGAATAATAGGCAATGTATTAATTACTAAACTAATTGTTGTAGTTACATAGTCTCCAGTTCCAGTTCCAGTTTCTGTTACACCAGCATAAACTGTAGTTGTATTTAGATTACTAGTATAAGCCGAAGGATTTGTTATTGCATTTGTTTGCGCGTTAGCATCGTTATTAGTTTGGTAATATGCAACAGTATAATTACTAGCATTAATATTACTAAGGATGTCTGGATTTGCAGTGGTTAAATCGAAAACAGCCTCACCAGTTGCTGTAGTTCCACAAACACCAAGTGTAGCAGGATTAACTTGAAATGCTGTATATTCTGTAAGTAATACTAATTCTACATGAGCTGAGCAACCATCGTTTATATTTTCTACTCTTACATATACAGTTTGTTGGTTTGCTACAACATTAATATATGGACTGGCTAATGCGTTAACATCATTATCTGCATCTACTAAACTTTCATGGTAGGTAACAGTTAGTCCTGTTGTACCATTTGTTATTTCTATATCCTTATCTATTAAATTAAAAGGAGTAAAACCATCATTATCTGGATCCTCTTCTACTAATGGTGTTGGCTGATTAATTTGTAAAAAACTTACATTTAAGTAAAGCACTGTATTGTTATTAACATATACACAACCGGAATTTACGTTTTCTATTCTTATATAAATAGTTTGATAAAAAGACGAGCTATAGTTTTCGTAAAATGTAGGATTCGTAATTACGTTTGTATTATTATTTGCATCATTTATATTTTGAAAATAAGAAACAACTAAATCAGGATTTCCATTTGTAATTTGGCCTTCGTAAATTGTTAAATCAAAAAAACCAACACCATTTCCATTTCCACAAGAAAACATATCGTAAGCTTGAGGATTAATGTTCAATGTATTTACAAGTAAATTATACGTTACAGAATTAGATGTACAGTTACCATTAACAGACTGTACTACAGCATAAATGGTTTGTGGATTAGTTGTATTTGTATAAGGACTACTTAAAGGATTCATTTGCGCATCAGCATCTGCTTGCGTTACATAATGCATTACAAAGAAATCACTTGGATCTTGACCTCCTAAAATTTGTTGGTTTTGTTGGTCTAAATCAAACTCGGCAAAACCATCTCCATCATCATCACAAATTTCTAAATCGTCTGGTGTTGATGCAAGACCTACTGGAGACACTATTAAATCGAAATCAATAATTGTAAAACATCCTGACACAGTACTTTCTACTCTTACAAATATCGCTTGCTGGTACTGCATTGTATTCGAAAAATAGGTAGGATTTGTTATAGGACTGGAAGCACTATTAGCATCTGTAATACTTTCATAATAAGAAATAGAATATGGTTCACCATTAAAAATTTGTGGTTCATTAACAGTTAAGTCAAAAGTATAAAATCCATCTACTGCACCATCATTATCACAAACCTCTATTGCACTTGGCAGGCCAGGAGTAGGATTAGGTAAAACATGGATGGTTAATGCAGAGGTTTCATAGCATAAAGTTGCTGGGTCCTCTACTCTAACAAAAAGTGTTTGAGGATTAGAAAAATTTGTAAATGCGGTAGGATTAGTAATAATATTCGTTCCATTACTAGCATCTGCTTGTGTTAGATAATAACTTGTATAAAAAACACTTGTATCTCCTGCAAACCAAGCATCGTTTAAAGTTAAATCTATAGTACTAACTTCATCGTTATTATCATCGCAAACTTCATTTGATGTAGAACTGCCTATATTAGGAACTTCTCCTGTATTTATATAAAAATCTGTTGTATCAAAAAGACCACTAGAAGTATCTGTAATTCTAACAAAAATTTGTTGATTTGCAATAATATTAGAATAGGGGCTACTTAACTCATTAGTTCCAGCAATAGCATCACTACTTGTTTCGTGAT